>CAIWMA010000270.1 GCA_903913645.1 uncultured Bacteroidales bacterium
TTACAAGGTAAAGTTGAACTTATTTTGACTTTTTTAATGTTTTAGTTTGAAGTAATTTGTTTAATTTTATCGGTACCAATAAATCTACCTATGCGGGCGCGTTTAGTTCTACTATTGACGGTATTATTAGTTTTGATTTTTCAAACTGTGGATGCACAGAAGGTTTTGCTGCTTCAGAAACCAGGCAAAACAAAGCGATTTTTATATCACACCGGCGATAAGATTATTATCCGTACCGGCGATCCTGAATTTGCTATGAGCGGCGATCTTACATTTGTCGACGATTCGCTTCTTACCATTAATAAAAATTTTACATATCAACTCGGCAAAGTGAGTGAAGTAACCATAAAACGACCATTCTTAAATGGATCCTGGAAAATGATGTTTCTGGCTGCCGGTGTTTATTTTGCTGGGAGTATGTTTAACCACGCAATAAATTCAGAGAAACCTCTGATTGATAATACAGTACCCATTGTCAGTGGCTCTTTTATTGCACTAGGAACTACATCTTACCTGTTACGAAACAAGCATTGTAAGATGGAAGATGGCTGGAAGCTGAAAGTGCTTGATTATGATATTTTTAAAGAGAAGAAAAAAGAAGTAGAAGAATAATGATTTTAACATGGAGACACAGATTACTCTGAGGGCCACGGAGGTTTTTTCATAGTGTTTCATAGTGCTCTTTGTGACGAAGTGGTTTTCTCTTTTTTGATTATAAAAGTAAATCTTTATTATTATTTTCTCTGTGCCCCTTAGTGACCTCAGTGCCTCCGTGGTTTCTATCACTTTCTTCCGAAATGAAATCCTAAAATGCCTACTTTTGCCTCAATTTCACATTATGGCATCTCTCGAAATACTTCAGAAAGCAATACAAGGCGCTCATCTTACTTTGGATGAAGGCGTTACATTATATTCAAAAGCTTCAACCTCGGAACTGATATTTGCTGCCAACCAGGTGCGCAACAGGCTTCACCCGGACAAAAAAGTTACCTGGCTTATCGACCGCAATGTGAACTACACCAATGTTTGTGTATCGGGATGCCAGTTTTGTAATTTTTACAGGGGTGCCAATCACAAAGAAGCCTATATCACAACGATAGAGCAATACAAGGGAAAAATAGATGAGCTTTTTGCCCGTGGAGGAGAACAACTACTTTTTCAGGGCGGAATGCATCCGAAACTTGGACTCGATTTCTATACAGGTTTGTTTCGTCAGTTAAAAGGCCTGTATCCGAAACTTAAACTTCACGCTCTCGGACCCCCTGAAGTTGTACATATTTCACAACTTGAAGGTATAAGTTATCGCGAAACGCTCGAACAGCTCATTGCTGCAGGACTTGATAGCTTGCCCGGTGCCGGTGCCGAAATTCTTTCTGATAGAGTTCGTGGTAAAATCTCACGAAACAAATGCTCTGTTGATCAATGGCTTGATGTAATGCGTGAAGCCCACAAACTTGGACTCACTACTTCAGCAACCATGATGTTCGGCCATATAGAAACCATGGAAGAGCGAATCCAGCACATGATTTATATGCGTAATGTTCAGGATGTAAAACCTGCAGGAGCCACCGGATTTATTTCATTTATTCCCTGGCCTTTCCAGGATGAAGGGACTTCGCTGAAGAAATTACATGGCATTACAAATTCGGTTACAGCCGAGGAATATGTCCGCACCATTGCCATCAGCAGGTTAATGTTGCCGAATATCCCCAATATACAGGCTTCGTGGCTCACTGTTGGCAAGGACACAGCACAACTTTGCCTGCACGGAGGCGCCAATGATTTTGGATCTATAATGATAGAGGAAAATGTAGTGAGTGTTGCCGGAGCGAACTACTCTTTCGATGAAAAAGGGATTCAGTATGCAATCAGGGAAGCAGGATTTGAACCGCAACTGCGTAACCAGCAGTTTCAGCCTTTGTTATATCCCTGAGTTGATCAGCTCATTTACCCGTTTCATCACTATTTCCGTGGCACCACATCCATTCTTAACATAGTTTTTATTAACGGATATTGCCTGTGAGAGTTCTTTCTTATCGTTGAGCAGTATATTAACTTTTTTAATCAACTCTTCGGGTTTAGTTACCTCAAAAGCACCGCCAAGTTCAATCAATTCCTTTGCCTCATTGAATTTGTGGTAGTTTGGGCCTATAAAAACAGGCAGCCCGAAAGCGGAGGCCTCCAGGATATTGTGTATACCTACACCAAAGCCTCCGCCGATGTAAGCAAGGGTTCCATACTGATACAACTGTGATAACATTCCGACAGAGTCAATAATCAGAATCTCAGCAGTTGCAGCTTCCGCGATACTTGTTTTTGAAAACCGAACCGCAGTTTTTCCGGCACGCTGCATAAGAGCATCAATATGATCGGTACTAATTTCATGAGGGGCAATGATAAAACGCATTTTATGGTTGTTCTGATAAATAAGTTTCAAAATCAGATCTTCATCGGCTGGCCACGTGCTGCCGGCAACCATTACCTTGTGGTTCAATGCGAAAGTTCTTGCTATTTCAATTGCTTTAGGTTTTGATGCCACAGCTGCTACCCTGTCGAAACGTGTATCTCCGCTCACTTCTGCATTGTTAATTCCGATAAACTGTAAAAGTTCTATGGAATCTACATTCTGAACGAAGATTTTCGTGAACCCTTGAAGTATTTTTCTTGGCCATTCGGCATACCCTTTGAAAAAATGCTGATCAGGTCTGAATACAGCCGAAACCAGGTAAGTAGGTATTTTTTTCGATTGAAGATAGCTCAGGAAGTTGAACCAGAATTCATATTTTATATAGAAAACAACATCTGGCCTAAGTGTATCGACAAACCGTTTTACATTGGATTTCGTGTCGAGTGGAAGGTAAAGAATTAGGTCAGCTCCGGTATATGCTTTCCGTACTTCATATCCTGAAGGACTGTAAAATGTAAGTAATATCAGATATTCAGGATGTTGCTGTTTGAATGTTTCAATTATAGGACGGCCTTGCTCAAATTCTCCCAGAGATGCACAATGAAACCAGGCAAGTTTTCTTTCAGGTATATTGAACGGCGGAGAAGCAACTATTTTGTCGAGAATAACCCAGTATTGTTGTCTTCCATTAATCCATAAAGCAGCTTTCCTGTTAAAAATAGCAGCCAAACGGATCGAAAGACCGTAGAACATAATCAGTAAAGAATAAATTTGCTGCATGATTCAGTAACCGGTTGTTAATCTGTTAAATATACTCAAAAATAAGAAGTTTTTGAAACCTGAAACTATTAAGACACTTTTCATGCGTTTACGATGTTAGCAGCTATTTGTCTACGGGTTTAAATACTTTGCAAAGATACGAATCCATGGAAGCCGGCGCTTTGTTTCGGATATATTTATCAAAGTAGGGATTTCTTGATTTTTTTTAAGCTTTTAATCGTTTCAAATCTTGAATACATGCGTACAATAAATATCTTTGCAGAATAGTATACACATTAATAAAGTTTCAGATTATGCAGAAAATATCAATGGTCGACCTCAAGTCGCAATATGAAAAAATTAAACCTGAGATTGACAAAGCTATAAGTGATGTAATTAACACTACTTCTTTTATCAATGGCCCTGCTGTAAAAGAGTTTCAGGCGGCACTCGAAAAATACCTCGGTGTAAAACATGTAATTCCCTGTGCCAACGGCACCGACGCATTGCAGATTAGTATGATGGCATTAGGTTTAAAGCCTGGTGATGAGGTGATTGCACCTTCTTTTACATTTATCGCTACTGCTGAAGTAATCGCTGTGCTTGGACTTACTCCTGTTCTTGTGGATGTTGAGCCCGACACGTTTAATATCAGCCCCGAAGCTATTTTAAAAGCAATTACTCCACGTACAAAAGCTATTGTTCCTGTTCATCTTTTCGGGCAGACTGCCGATATGGACGCCATTATGGAAATTGCAAAAAAACATAACCTTGTTGTTATCGAAGACGCATGCCAATCCATAGGTTCTGATTATATGAATGCTGCAGGGGAATGGAAAAAGTCCGGAACTATCGGGCATGTTGGTTGTACTTCGTTTTTTCCTTCAAAAAACCTGGGATGTTATGGCGATGGCGGTGCTATTTTTACAAATGATGATCTACTGGCGGCAAAACTCCGTTCGATTGTAAATCATGGAATGACGGTTCGTTATTACCATGATGATATTGGCGTTAACAGTCGTTTGGATAGTATTCAGGCTGCTGTGCTGAATGTAAAATTAAAACATCTTGATGAGTATGCACGTGCCCGTCAGCAGGTTGCAGCAGCTTACGACAAAGTATTCAAAGAGCAGCCAGAACTTACAATTCCGGCACGTTTTACACGTTCGACCCATGTTTTTCACCAATACACTTTGCTGGTAAAAGGAGCAGATCGCAATAAATTGCCTGAGTTCATGGCTACAAAAGATATCCCTGCTATGATTTATTACCCGGTGCCAATCCATTTGCAGAAAGCTTACCTTGATCCGCGTTACCAGCCAGGTGATTTCCCGGTTACGGAACAATTGTGCCATACGGTAGTTTCATTGCCAATGCATACTGAAATGGACGCAGAACAGTTGAACTACATTACTTCGTCAGTGTTGGAGTATTTGGAAACAGCTAGAAAATAGCCAGCAGAAATTGTATAATTAGTTGGATATTAATTTATAAGGTTGATATCCAACTATATGAATGGGGAAGATTGATTTTTTTTTGCCTGAATCTGAACAGATAAAATTTATACATTATGATTGAAAAAGGATATTTTGCTCATTCTTCTGCGATTATCGATGAGGGATGTACTATCGGAAACGGAACCAGGATCTGGCATTTTTCGCATATTATGCCGGGTTGCATCATTGGTGAAGGCTGTAACTTTGGGCAA
>CAIWMA010000271.1 GCA_903913645.1 uncultured Bacteroidales bacterium
ATTCCGGAAATGTTGCATTACAAACGTTTCCTATATTGCCTAGTAATGACCAGAGTTCTTCAGCAATATGAGGAGCATAGGGCGAAACAAGTATCACCAGTTCATTAAGGATTGCACGTTTGTTGCACTTCAGTTCGGTGAGTTCGTTTACACAAATCATAAAACTGCTGACGGCTGTATTGAACGAAATTCTCTCTGTATCGTCCTGTATTTTCTTGATAGTTTTGTGCAATACTTTTAATTCGGCAGCATTCGGAGCTTCATCAGAAACAAGGAAGTTATTATCTGAATCGTTGAACAGCCTCCAGAACTTGCGGATAAAACGGAAAACACCTTCAATCCCGCTGGTATCCCAGGGTTTGGCTTGCTCCAAAGGACCTAGGAACATTTCGTACAAACGAAGTGTATCTGCACCATACCTTTCAATCAGAATATCAGGATTTACAACATTGTGCATCGATTTCGACATTTTCTCCACTTCCCATCCGCAATGGTATTTGCCGTCTTCAAGAATAAATTCTGCTTCCGCAAAATCAGGGCGCCATGTACGGAATTTATTAGTATCTAAAATGTCGTTTTCAACAATATTTACATCTACGTGTAATTGCTGAAAATCGTAATGCTGGCGCAGGTTATAAGAAACAAATGTGTTAGTTCCTTTCACCCTGTAAACAAAGCTCGAACGGCCCTGAATCATACCCTGGTTGATCAGCTTTTTAAAAGGCTCTTCAACGACAGAATAACCTAAATCAAATAAGAATTTGTTCCAGAATCGCGAATAAAGTAAGTGACCTGTTGCATGCTCGGCACCGCCGATATACAAATCGACACTCTGCCAATAGTTTACGGCTTTTTTCGAAAAATATTCCTCGTCGTTGCGCGGATCCATATATCGCAGATAATAGCCACTCGATCCGGCGAAGCCAGGCATGGTATTGGTTTCCAGCTGATATCCTTCGGGAGTTACCCAATTCTTAGCACGGGCAAGTGGAGGTTCACCGCTTTCGGTTGGCAAATATGCATCAACATCAGGCAAAAGCAGTGGAAGCTGATCTTCGGGTAAAGTGTAAGGCATTCCATCTTTGTAAAAAACAGGAAATGGCTCGCCCCAGTATCGCTGGCGGCTGAAGATAGCATCGCGTAGGCGGAAATTTATTTTCCCTTTACCGATTCCAAGTTTCTCGGTTTCTCGGATTACGGTACTGATTGCTTGTTTCACCTGCAATCCGTCAATAAATCCGGAATTAATCATAATACCATCCTTTGAATCATACGATTCTTCCCAGCCTGACGGATCGGTTGCATCGTGACCTGGCCTGTTTACCACTTGTACAATTGCTAGGTTATAATGACGGGCAAAAGCAAAGTCGCGGCTGTCGTGAGCAGGAACAGCCATAATGGCCCCGGTTCCGTAACCCATTAAAACGTAATCTGCAATCCAGATTGGAATTGGAAGATTGGTAAACGGATTAATTGCGTATGCACCAGTAAATTCACCACTTACTTTTTTTACCTCGGTCATGCGTTCGCGTTCTGTACGGTTTTTGGCCCAGCTAACGTACGCATCAATCTTTTCACGGTGTTCAGAAGTAGTAATTTTCGAAACAAGTTCATGCTCCGGCGCAAGAACCATAAAGGTTGCACCAAATATGGTATCCGGGCGGGTTGTAAAAACCTCAATCGGGTCAATCTCTGTATGATTTTCGAGCGCAAAACGCATACTTCCGCCTTCCGAACGTCCAATCCAGTTCCGCTGAATTTCCTTGATGGATTCTGTC
>CAIWMA010000272.1 GCA_903913645.1 uncultured Bacteroidales bacterium
TCAACATCTTTAATTTCATAGAAATCATCGAACATAACTTTTAATCTATAAGCTTCCCCTAATTTAGGGTACATTATCGTAAGGAACTCTAACTCCTGTTGTTTTTCATTGGATAAACCCAAATCCGTCGTTAGAAATTAATTTCTAATGACCGTCATTAGGGTGTCTTGTTTGTAATATTTTACTTATCAGGAGATTACGTTTTAATTAATTTTATTAATTTTGCTTTTTAAATTGTAAGATTTACATTTCGTATGAAAGAGTTAAAAATTGAGTTTACAAATAAGGAGATTACCCCATGGGGAGGAATGGTCTTGATTAATAAAATGCTTGAAAAAATGGACATTAAATCGGTATTAAAACAATGTCCGCTACCCTCTCAGGGTTCGAATCGTGGATATAACCCTGAGCAGTTGTTTCTGAACTTTATGGTAGGTGTATGGTGTGGGGCTAATAACATTGAACAATTAGAGGTTACACGCCAGGATGAGGTAATCAGGCAAATCTTCAAATGGGATAAAATGCCTGGCCATCGTTCATTTCAACGTTTTTTTAACAAGTTCGATCATGTAAAAAATCAACATGTTTTCACGTTTCTATACCAATGGTTTTTCAGTAATTTAGCATTTACCAACTTTACTGTAGACTTTGATTCTACAATAATTACTCGTTATGGTGAACAGCAGGGAGCCAAGCGAGGTTATAATCCAAGGAAGCGTGGTCGAAAATCGCATCATCCTCTTATGGCTTTTGTCGCCGATTGCAGAATGATAGCCAACTTTTGGCTTAGACCAGGGGATAGTGGAACAACTAACAATTTTTTAAGCTTTCTGGAAGATACACTTGAGAAATTGCCAGGAAAAGAAGTCGGACTATTGCGTGCTGACAGTGGATTCTACAGTCATGAAATCATGACGTATTTAGAGAAAAGATGGCAAAAGATAAATTATATTATTGCTGTAAAGTTTTATATGCCAATTAAGCGTATTCTGGCAAGCCAACGAGTGTGGTTAAAGCTTGGAGATGGAATAGAAATAGCAGAAACGACTTATCAGTCACCCGAATGGGATCAGCCTCGCAGAATAGTCTTAGTGCGACAAGAGATTAGCAAACGTCCTAAAGCTGCAGGTCGCCAGCTCAAGCTTTTTGAAGACGAATATTTGTATAAGAATTACAGATACTCTTGCTTCATAACCAATCTTACACTCCCATCAAGGTTGGTTTATGATTTGTATCGTGGGCGAGCTGATGCTGAAAATAGAATCAAAGAAGTCAAGTATGATTTTGGTGCTGAAAGTTTTAATAGTAATAACTTTTGGGCTACTGAGGCAGCTTTGAATACAGTTATGATTGCCTACAATATCATGAGTCTGTTTCGGCAGGCGGTTATTGGTGGAAAAGTACAGCATTTTATGAAAACAATACGATATAAAGTGTTTGCAGTGGGCGCATACATCGTAAAAGATGGAAACTCTACAATCCTTAAACTCTCAATGGAAATGAAGCGGCGTGAATGGGTTAAGGGTCTTTGGGCTTCTTCTGGTATGATACATCTACCATATGAAATTCAATATTGATTTCCTAATGACGGATTTGGGATAAATTATTGAAGTTTTTCAAGAATGTATATTTATGTCCTTTCAACATTTCATTCCCTTTTCTTTCTTTTTTTCGTACATCATCCATAGCATCATTCAAGAGTTTCTTTACATGAA
>CAIWMA010000273.1 GCA_903913645.1 uncultured Bacteroidales bacterium
GGGATAGGCGATGTATGCGATAACTGCCCGAATGTTTCAAATACGACGCAATCGGATTCAGATCGAGATGGAATCGGAGATGTATGTGAAAATTGCCCAAATGTTTCAAATCCGACACAAGCGGATAAAGATGCTGACGGGATAGGCGATGTATGCGATAATTGTCCGAATTTATATAATCCCGATCAAAAGGATTCCGACAGCGATGGAATCGGGGATATATGCGATAATTGCCCGAATATTGCAAATCCAGATCAAAAGGACACCGATGGAGATGGAATCGGAGATGTATGCGACAATTGCCCGAATATTACAAATCCAGATCAAAAGGACACCGATGGAGATGGAATCGGGGATGTATGCGATAATTGCCCAAATATTTCAAATCCAACACAAGCAGATAGTGACGGCGATGGTATTGGTGATGTCTGTGATAACTGTCCTAAAGTTTCAAATCGAACACAACCGGATACAGATGGCGATGGAATAGGTGATGTTTGCGATAATTGCCCATTTGTATCAAATCCCGATCAAAAGGATTCCGATGGTGATGGTTTCGGCGATGTTTGTGACAACTGCCCGAATGTTTCAAATCCTATCCAGGCGGATAGTGATGGCGATGGCATCGGGGATGTATGTGACAACTGCCCGAAAGTTTCAAATCCGAACCAAACGGATACTGATGGCGATGGAGTCGGCGATGTTTGCGATAATTGCCCGAGGGTTTCGAATCCAAACCAGGCGGATTCAGATACCGATGGCATAGGCGATGCCTGCAGTTCTACCGGATTTCAGGATCAACCAAATGAAAATCAGTATTTTGTTTTTTCTAATCCACTTTCAAATGCCCTCATAATTAAAGGAAAAGACATTATCAAAATAGAAGTTTTCACCAATTCAGGAGAAAGGATTGTTCAGAAAAGCACAAATTCAAACCCGGTTTCGATCGAATTAGTCAATAGTGCTCCCGGAATTTATGTTGTTAAAATAACATCAAAAACTGGAATCACAGTAAAGAAAGTTTTGGTTAACAGGAAGTAAATTGCGAACCTGGCAGGTCATGCATGATCAGCTGGAGGAAATCTGGTTCATAAACAAAAATCGTTTATTTTGTATTTACCCTGTTCAGCGCATCCTGTCTAATTTTATCTGCTTCTGCACGGGCCTTGCTCATAATGGCATCTGATTGCTTTTGTGCTTCGGTCACCACTTTAGTTGCCTGAACCTCACCTTCCTTTTTGATTTTTTCTGCACCTTTTTTAGCTATCATTTCAGCTATAGCACCATTCTTTTTACCTTCGGCAATCAACCTGCTGGCAGATGAATCGGCAGCAA
Organism: uncultured Bacteroidales bacterium; assembly: GCA_903913645.1. Lineage (GTDB taxonomy): Bacteria > Bacteroidota > Bacteroidia > Bacteroidales > UBA4417 > UBA4417. The sequence goes on from CAIWMA010000273.1 coordinate 1,336, forward strand.
ACCGAACTTCATCAGCTGCTTTATTCGCAGACTGCATAAGTTTCACACTTTGTTTTTCGGCTTCGGAAATAATTCTGGCAGCTTCTGCATCTGCTTGTGTTATAAGGTTGGTGGCTTCGTCTTTGGCTTTTACAACCAATTCTTCTTTTTTCTTTTCAACCTCCGCTTTAGCCTGCTTTTTAATATCTTCGACCATGCCTGCCATTGCCGATTTTATACCGGTTGTAATTTTTGGATCCGTTGCTGTACCTCCAATTAAAATGGTTACAGGAATAATGTCTCCCAGGCTCACATTTACACCTTTTTTGGAAGCATCTTTAACCAGGCCATCAAGCACGCTGTTTGCCTTCGTTCCAAATTCAGCACGCGGAATATCCAGTATTAAAACAAAATTCAGGACCTGATCGAGGCCGGTTGTTCCGGAAATATTTGCTTTATACGATCCCAGTTTAAAATCCATAGGTTTAACAGTGGCTTTCCCATCAATAATATCAAACGAAAGATTGATCTTCTCCAGGGAAGGATTCCGAAGTTTTTCCATTTTCAATACGTCAGCAATTTTACCAAAAGTGTTCAGATTTGTTAATCCCAACATATCAGAAAGTACAAGTCCACTTGCTGAAACCGATGTGAGTTCCGGCATCATATCTTTTTTAAGCGCACCTTTAAATTTCAGGTTTGTGCTTATGGATCCATTTAGTTTATTGGCAATCGGTGCAAATTTCTGGAAAGAGTTAAATGCCTGGAATGCCTGTTTTACATCCAGATTTTTTACCTGCACATCCATATCAACTAATGGTTTTGCCGGGTTAAAAGTATTGTATGACCCTTTTAATCCCATAGAACCACCCAGCATAATAAGTTGCAAACCATCGAGCAATAAAGTATGATCTTTCACCTTAACAGTCCCGAAAACATCTTTCATATCATAGGTTTCGTACTTAAGCTGCTTAAATGAAGTGCTCAGCGTAAGATCCATATTTCCCGGAATTTCAACAACAGTAAGTGCCGTTGTATCTTTTACCGCTACTTTTGCAGTAGTTCCGGCCATCAGGCTATTTACGTCCATAAAATTGGAAGTAGTTGTAAGTGAGCCTTTCAACACCGAATTTTTCTTCATAATGTATGGAATGTAATTCTCAATCCTGCCATTGGCGGTCAGATCATTTTTACCAATAGTCATCGCCAAACCACTAAGTTGTGCATAGGCTGGTGTAAAATCAAAGCGAGCTTTGCTGATATTTACAGGTTGTGGAACTTCCGTTCCTTCGTAAACAAGTTTATCAACAGTGGCAAATCCAGAAGCTTTGAATTGGTCATATGCACCTTTTTCAATGGCTGAAATTTTCCCGCTGAAAGCCATATCTGCATTAACAATCCCGGACACTTTTGTTTTTTCCCCTAATGGGTAAATTTTTGAGACATTTTCAAGATTAACAGTCCCTTTCACCGTTGCATTGATATCCGGATCTGTTATGGGTGTGCGTAAAGAAAGTGTAATATCAACCGGGTTTTGCATCATGCTGAGGTGCATCCGAGGCACATCCACCCTAGTGTGATCAAGTATTCCATCAGGATTAGCAATGGCAGCCTGCAGGTTTACATCCGAAACAGTGCCTGGCAAGCCGGGATAACTGAACATACCGTCGGCTACTTTCAGGTTAATAGCAAAAGCCGGTATGGAAACATCGCTGTATAGCCCTTTTACAAAGCCATCGAATGCCATGGTGCCGGAAGTTTTAATTTTATCAAAGTCTTTTGAATAAATGGCTGGAATCAGAGAAAGGAATGCTTTGAACGTATTTTCCTTTGCGGCAAATTTAATATTCATCCTATATCCTTCTTTAGGCATAGCAAAGAAACCGTCGGCAGTAACTTTCAGGTCATTCAGTCTCAAACTTCCATCTTTAAAGGTGAAAGTCCAGGTGGAAAGATTTGCCTCAAGCAGTGTATTTACTTCGGCACTGGTTTTGCTCATATACCGAACACCATTATAATCGGCAGACACGTCTTTGCACAAAGCTTTAATATCCAGTGAAGTGATATTGGCAGTCATGTCGCCGCTCAAAGTTCCGCTAAGCCCGTTAAATGCAATCCTGGTTGGGATTTCAGCATCATCATACACCATAACCGCATCGCTGATACTCACTTTATCGAGATAAACTTTAAATGCCGAAGGTGCTGAAACGGTATCTGTTTTACCGGTCTCTTTCATAATATCCCAGTTGGCTTTGCCATTTTTCAATACTTTAAAAAGCAGCCTTGGTGATGTCAACCCGATTTGTTTTACTTTATAATTGCTTCCGCGAAAAACGCTGGCCAAATCAAGCGTAAGCGACAATGCAGGAATAGAAGCCAATGTATCTTTCTCAAAGTCGCCTGTTCCTTTCACGATAAGGTCTTTCACCTTCACAGTGAGATTAGGGAAATGCCGTATCAGCGACACTCCTACCCCATCGAAAGTTACAACTGCATTCAGGTTTTTGTTTATTTCGGACTGAACCGCTTTTTCAATTTTACCTTTAAAAACGAAAGGCAAGACTATTATAACTAAAAGGAGAAGGCCAATTGCGATGGCTGAAATTTTCAATGCTTTCTTCATCTGGACAGAGAGAATTAATTTAAAAATGAAACGTAAAATAGTAGATTATATTCTATAAGCGCGACGATCTGTTGCGAAGTAAATGATCGGCTATTACCAGAGCTGCCATAGCCTCTACAATTGGAACTGCACGGGGAACAACAACTACATCGTGCCGTCCCTTGGCAGCAAGTACGATATTTTCGCCTTTGTTATTTACCGAAGGCTGTGATTGCAGAATAGTCGCAATCGGTTTAAAAGCAACTTTAAAAACAATATCGCTTCCGTTGCTAATGCCACCCTGGATTCCACCTGAATGGTTGGTGGCTGTTTTTATTCCGCCATCACCATTTGAAATAAAAATATCGTTATGTGTAGAACCACGCATCGATGGAGCATTAAATCCTTCGCCATATTCGAATCCTTTGGCCGTATTAATGCTCATGGCTGCTTTTGCGAGGTCGGCCTGAAGTTTGTCAAATACCGGCTCGCCTAAACCCGGCGGAACTCCGTTTATGATACAGGTAATAGTGCCACCGGTGGTATCGCCTTCCTGTTTAAGTTTGGTTATTAGATCAATCATTTTATCCGAAGCTTCCCGATCAGGACAGCGGACAGGACTCTTTTCAATTTCATCAAGCTGATCAATTGTGAACTCCCTACCTGAATTTACTTCGCCAATGCTGCTTACATA
>CAIWMA010000274.1 GCA_903913645.1 uncultured Bacteroidales bacterium
CATGGGATTGATATAAAATAAATGTATTTAATTGAATTAAAGAAAAAAAAATTAATTATTAATTAAATTTCTTAACTACTGAAAATCAACTATATGCATATGTATCCAAAATTATTTTACCTATTTTGAAAAGAATTATTGCTTTAGAGTTAAAAGTTCATAATAAATTTTATTAGTTTAGCCCTTTCATTGAATATATTTTTTAAACAATTAATCCTCACCAACCAACCTCAAGTCAAACTTTAAACAAATGTGCTTATGAAAAAAGTGACACTTTTGATGGCGCTGATCCTGTTCTGCTCATGGCAGTTCGCATTAGCCCAAAAAACCATCACCGGAATGGTAACTGATGCCAAAGACGGCTCATCCATACCTGGTGTAAATGTTGTGGTAAAAGGTACTGCCACAGGTACAACTACTGATCTGACAGGCAAATACACCATAAAGGTGAATGCGGATCAAACACTTCAGTTTTCTTTTATCGGGTACACCAACCAGGAAGTAGCTGTAGGATCTCAGTCTGTTATTGATGTTAAATTATCACCATCAGCTGAAGTTATTGAAGGTGTTGTTGTAACAGCTTTAGGTATCAAGCGCGAAAAGAAAGCCCTTGGTTATTCCATGCAGGAACTTAAAGGTGATGCTATGACCGAAACACGCGATCCTAACGTTGTAAATTCCTTAAATGGGAAAATCGCCGGTTTAGAAGTAAAGCAAGCTTCTACAGGACCTTCAGGATCATCGCGTATCGTTATTCGTGGTAACAACTCTATTGGTGGTGGTAACCAGCCTTTGGTTGTAGTTGACGGAATTCCAATTAACAGTTCTACTGGCGGAAGCGACGACTATTGGGGAAACCGCAGCGTTGACCGTGGATCAGGAATTGCCGATATTTCTCCTGACGATATTGAATCTATGTCAGTTCTTAAAGGACCAGCAGCTTCTGCTCTTTACGGTAGCCGTGCAGGTAACGGAGTTGTAATGATCACCACAAAGAAAGGTAGTAAGAAAAAAGGAATGGGTGTTTCATTTAATACCAACAATACCTGGGAATCTCCCATGCAAACTCCTGAATTCCAGAATACATACGGACAAGGAGTTAATGGCGCTTTCGATGTTACTTCCGGCGGCAGCTGGGGTGGAAAAATGGATGGTTCGCAGGTAGCTGCTTTAATGGGTACAAAAGCGTATTCACCCGCTGGAAATGACCTATATAAGGACTTTTTGCAAACCGGATTTACTTCTACAAACAGTCTTGAGATTGCCAACAGCAGCGACAATACTACTCTCAGACTTGGTGTTACCCGCCTCGATAATAAAGGTGTAGTGCCAAATACTAAATTCCAGAGAACTTCTTTTGATGTTAGAGCTACCTCAAAATGGAATAAATTGTCAGCTGACGTTAAATTTAATTATATCAAACAACTAACGGATAACAGGTTGAAATTGGCCGGTGACCCTGATAATATCTTTCAGAATTATCTAAATATGCCCCGTAGCGTTGCAATGAGCGACTACCAGGGATATGCGTCCACAAAATACGCATTTCCTTCCACCGGTGAACCCGCTGCTTATATGTCAACCTATGGTGGTTCGTCACTGAGTCCTTACTGGTCAGCTTACCGCAATACCAATAATGACAACAAAGATCGTGTAATTGGTTTCCTGGCATTGCAGTATGATTTTACAAAATGGCTCAATTTGAAAACCCGTTATGGACTAGATAATATAGGAACAGTTTATTCTGACAGGTTGGCTACAGGAACTCCTTATTGGTTTACCGCAGGATATTCAGGTGATTACAGGGTTACACAGGAAAAGTCATTCGAGCAGAATGTTGACTTTTTGTTAACAGCTCAAGGAAATCTGATGGAAAAACTTTCAGGATCTGTCTCGGTTGGTGGTAACCTTATGAATTCCAAGGGTAATTATCAGTTGTCGCAGGCACAAGGCCTGGTGATTCCTGATTGGTACACAATAGATAATGGCGTTATCAGGGAATCAGCCTACTCAATTTCTGAAAAAGAAATTAGGTCGTGGTACGCAACAGGATCGCTTTCGTATGATAATTGGGCTTATCTGGATGTGACTGAACGAAGAGATGTTTCTTCAGCTCTGAAAACAACAAATCGGACTTATTTCTATCCTTCAGTTGGTGGAAGTGTTGTAATATCACAATTACTGCAAAATAAGGGAATTAAAATCGGTCCTGTTTCTTTTGCCAAAGTCAGGGCTTCGTGGGCAAAAGTTGGTAATGATACTGATCCATATAGTATAGAGGATTATTATAACATTCTATACGTACAAGGTGTCTTGACAGCTTCACGTAATAGCACGAAAGCAAATTATGATCTTAAACCTGAAAAGATCGCATCAACTGAAATAGGTTTTGATGTAAGAATGTTTAACAACAGGCTTGGTTTTGACTTTACCTGGTATAAAAAGAATGCTTTTAACCAGATTCTCGATATTCCTGTTCCACCTGCAACTGGTTACCAGTATCAAAGTGTAAATGCCGGTAATGTGGAGAACAAAGGAGTTGAACTTTCGGTAAATGCAAATATTATCCAGCAAAAAGATTTTACATGGGATCTGGTACTGAATTATTCCAAGAATACGAATAAGATTATTGCTCTTACTGATCAAACAAAGATTTTCGTGCTCAGCGATCCATCAGTTTCATTCCTTAAAGTAGTTGCCCAGGAAGGTGGCCTGTACGGTGATATTCTTGGTTATACTTACCAACGGAATGCCAGCGGCCAGATATTGGTTGACGACAATGGGATTCCTTTGAAATCGGATGATATGACTAAACTTGGAAACTATCAGCCAAAATGGATGATGGGCCTTTCGAACAATTTTACTTACAAAGGCTTTAATCTTGGTTTCCTCATTGATATGAGATACGGTGGTGACATCTTCATGGGTTCAATTAAATCAGGTGCTACAGCTGGTACGCTTGCTATGACACTGGATGGACGTGAAGGAGGTATGGTAGTTCCTAACTCAGTTGTTAAATCAACAGGAGCGGCCAACACTAAAAATGTTACTCCACAGGCATACTGGGGTGGAATCTCCGGAATTACCGAAGCCTGGATGTATGATGCTACCAACGTTTGTTTCAGGGAACTGAGCTTGGGTTATACAATACCTTCAGCTATTGTTCAGAAACTGAAAATTAATTCTGTAAAGGTAAGCCTCGTAGGACGCAACCTGTTTATGATTTCTAGCAAAACCAAAGGCTTTAACCCGGAAGCTACCTACTCGACCGGAAATGCCCAGGGTATTGAATACGGAACCATGCCTCAGCTGCGCAGCATTGGATTTAATCTGAATCTGAACTTCTAACCATTTAAACGAAACACACATGAAAACAAAAATATTTTTTCTCATACTGATAGTTTTTGGTCTGTTTTCCTGTTCTGATCTGACGGAAATGAACAAAGATCCAAACAGGCCAACCGGAGATATGTATGATTTCAGCCGTTCGCAGATTTCAACACTGTTACGGGCCGGATCAACATACAACGGAGCGGATATGTGGCAGCGGGTAAAGAGCCTGCATATCGATTTATATTCACAGATGCTTGACGAAGTTCCTTCAGGCTGGACAAACACCCGTAATTATTTTACTAACGACGGTTGGACCATCAGTTACTGGAATTCAGTACCTAGCTGGGTATCTTCACTAAACACTTTAATTTCTCTTGGTAAAGATGATCCAAACCGCGTGAATACTGTTGCACTTGCTAAAATCTGGCGTGTATATATCCAGAGTCAGGCATGCGATTTATTCGGTGTAATGCCATTCCCAAGTTACAAAACTATTGTCGACAACCCACCTTATGTTTCAGTTAAAGATCAGTATACAGAATTCTTCTCTGAACTGGATGAAGCTGTTAAAATGTTTGATCCAGCCAAAGGTTTCCTAAACGCTAATGAGGACATGATATATGGTGGG
>CAIWMA010000275.1 GCA_903913645.1 uncultured Bacteroidales bacterium
CCCATGTACTATCCTGAAATTCCGCATAACAACTGGCGTAGTTTCATGACCATTATGATGGATGCTATTAAGGAAGGTAGCCTTACAGCTTACGATGCTTCTTCGCCTACCGATGAGTTCATTTCGCCTATGTCGTTCAAAGAGCTGATGTCGAAAGTGGAGAAAGCAGATTCTATGCAATTACAACGCTCCTATCCTCCTTATGATTTTTACGATACAGTTATCGTTAAAAAGCTTAATACAACCGATATTAAAAAACTAAGAATTAAGGAAGACTGGTTTTTCGATAAGCAACGTTCAATGCTTGAAGTACGAATCATAGGAATTTGCCCTATTGTTGATGTTTTCAACGATGATGGTACTTACCGTGGACAAAAGGCACTATTCTGGATTTATTTCCCCGAAGCACGTCCTATCCTTGCTAAATCAGAAGTGTTTAACAGGTTTAACGGAGCTGCAAAATTATCGTACGACGATTTTTTCTGGAAGCGTATGTTTAGTAGTTATGTCTATAAAGTAGATAATCAATACGATAGAAAGATTTCAGAATATGCAACCGGTATGGATGCGATACTTGAATCAGAACGTATTAAAGAAGATCTCTTCAACTTCGAACAGAATCTCTGGGAATATTAGAACCTGAATTTCCTTTTTAAACGATTTCATAGTAAGAAAAATAAGAATAACCACCGGCAACTCTTCATACGTGGAGAGTTGCTTTTGTTTTTATACTTTTGTAAATGATTAACGTTTAAGAAGTATTTCCATACCATTCGCGTTATTATTGCTTTATTGTTATAAATTCTGTTCATGTCGGTCGACCTGCTTCATACGCCAATAGAATATCTTAAAGGAGTTGGTCCCAAACGGGGCGAACTGCTTCGAAAGGATGCCGGTGTGAGCACGTATTACGATATGCTGACTTATTTCCCTTTCAGGCATGTAGACCGAAGCCGGTTTTTGCCGATAGGTGAAATAAACTCCGAAAATGTTTATTTGCAGATCAGAGGGAAAGTAACAGAAGTTCAGATGGTTGGTCAGGGGAGGAGTTCCCGTCTGGTAGTTACCATACGCGATACCAGTGGTTCTATCGATCTTATCTGGTTTCAGGGAATTAGCTGGGTGAAGGACAAATTCACAATGGGAAGTGAATGGGTTGTATTTGGTAAACCTTCGCTGTTCAATGGCCGGTATAATATTTCGCATCCTGAAACCGAAACGGTTGCTGAGTTTATTGCCCAGCCGTCTGATCCGCTTCATCCAATCTACAATTCATCTGAAAAAATGAAGTTGAATGGACTCAGCACCCGGGCACTTTCAAAAATAATGCGGACACTTATTTCGCAATTAAAAGGCGTGATTCCCGAAACTTTGAGTAATGAAATAATTAACGAATTCAAATTCATGGGTCGCGAGGATGCGCTTGTAAATATTCATTTTCCTCCTGATACCGAAACTCTTGAGAAAGCCAGAGCCAGACTGAAATTTGATGAGCTCTTTTTTATACAGGTCAGGCTTTTACGATACAAAATTAACAGGTCGGAGAAAATACTGGGAAATGTATTCAGTCGTGTAGGCGAATTGTTTAATGGCTTTTACATAAACAATCTTCCTTTTGAACTCACCAATGCTCAAAAAAGAGTTATCCGCGAAATTCGTGCTGACCTGGGCTCGGGAAAACAAATGAACCGTTTGCTGCAAGGTGACGTGGGCAGCGGTAAAACACTTGTTGCGCTTATGTGTATGCTTATCGCGCTTGATAACGGTTACCAGGCCTGCCTTATGGCTCCTACTGAAATCCTTGCCAACCAGCATTATACTACGATTTCACGATTCCTGCATGGAATGAATGTTACAGTCGATCTGTTGACCGGCAGTACAAAGAAAGCCCGCCGTAAGGAAATCCATCCAATGCTTCAGTCAGGGGACCTTCATATAATTATCGGCACTCATGCTCTTATTGAAGATGCGGTGAAGTTCAATAAACTTGGGTTGGTAGTGGTTGATGAGCAGCACCGCTTTGGTGTAGCCCAGCGTGCTAAAATGTGGAATAAAAGCGAGGTTCCCCCTCATGTATTGGTTATGACGGCTACTCCAATTCCCCGGACTCTCGCAATGACTGTATACGGCGACTTAGACCTTTCGGTGATTGATGAATTACCACCTGGTCGGAAAGCAATTAAAACCTATCATTTTTATGAAGCCGGGCATGAAAAGGTTTATAATTTCATGCGTCAACAAATTGAAGCTGGCCGACAGGTTTATGTTGTTTACCCTTTGATTGAAGAATCAGAAGTACTTGACCTCAAAAACCTACAGGATGGGTTTGACCATCTTAAGCAGGTTTTTCCCGCGCCGAAATATACGTTGAGTATGGTTCATGGCCGCCTGAAGGCGGATGAAAAAGATGCCGAAATGAACCGTTTCAAGAATGGTGAAACCCAGATCATGGTTGCAACCACTGTAATAGAAGTTGGAGTGGATGTTCCGAATGCTTCGGTTATGGTAATTGAAAATGCGGAAAGATTTGGCCTTTCACAACTCCACCAGCTCAGGGGCAGGGTAGGCCGTGGCGCTGATCAGTCGCATTGTTTATTGATGACAGGATTTAATCTTTCTGCTGATGGCCGCACACGTATTGAAACCATGGTTAGAACTACCGATGGATTCGAGATTTCAGATGTAGATTTGAAACTCCGTGGTCCTGGTGATCTGGAAGGAACCCGGCAAAGCGGAATTCTGGATTTAAAACTGGCTGATATTGTTCGCGACGAACAAATGCTCAGGGCTGCCCGGAATATAGCGCAGAAACTCCTGGATGATGATCCGCATCTGGCAAAAGCCGAAAATCAACGAGTATTTCGATATATGAATTACCTGAGTACCAAGAAATCGGAATGGGCAATGATCAGCTAGGGTACCAATGACGGACTTTTCAATTGGCAGGAAAATTTCAGCTATTATTATTTCCCTGGTCTGGAATTAATTTCAGTTTTTAAAAAAGATTAATTCTTCCCCAGGTATACCATCTTTTTAACATCACTAAATTCTCTTGTTTTCATTACCAGGTAATAGGTGCCTGCCGGAACATTTTGTGGAACCCACTCACAGGAATGATTCCCTGCCGGTAAAGTGCCCTTAACAAGTGTCGCAATAGCTGTACCATTTATGTTTAGTACATCTACCTGAACTCTGGTGTTTTCTTTCAGCGTATAATTAATGCCCGTTGATGAAGTGAACGGATTAGGTGTATTCTGATCTAAAACTGAATTTTCAGAAGATAAAGGATCAACAGAAGAGGTAGTAGTGATTATTGAAGGACTACCTGCCTGTACCCAGGCGGTATAAATTAATTCTGCCAGGGCATGTGAAGCACGGTGGAACAAAGGAACAGTAAAACCATTTGTTTTCGCCCATAATGCAGTTTTATATGCTGCAGAAGAAGTAGCACCAATTGTTTTGGCATACGTGTCTGCTGCCAGTACTGAATCAACATAGGAATAATTGGCATACAAATAATCAAAAATATACTGGTTTACATTTGTGATTTCGTGAATACTTTCTCCCGTATATGTGATCTGCAAAATATAGGAACCAATCATGGTCGACTCATAACGCGAATGTATACCAGAAGCACCGGTCAATTGTCCATCGTAGTTTTCAGTAATATGCATAGGCATATGTCCATCAGCAACATAGTGCCCAAGGTCAGCCGCAAAAATTTGCGCCTTAGCAAAATCGTGTCGCTCGAAACAAGAGCGGAGTGAATCGAAGGTGCTTTTTGTTGCCCACGGAAGAATGCCATTTTTCAAAACAAAAGCAGTTCCATATTTGACATTTACTGAATCGAGAGTTTGGGGAATGCGGCCTGCAGTAATAAAATCAGCATAAGCATCAATATCTATGTAATGCTTTGGGCTTTCGGTTGGATCGGTACTTTTACGGGTATCTGCATCCGACGCATGATCCCGGAGGAAACTAACCCAGGTCTGAAAATCCGCCATCTGCAGGTTGAAAGATGCGGATGCTGACTCACTGATTTTACGATGGCCTACCGATCCCCAGCTCGTTAATACTACTGACAAGGCAAGAAGAGCGATAGTAGAGAGTATAAGTTTTTTCAAATGAAAAAGTTTTAAAACTGTTGTGAAAGTGGGCAAAAGTACTCAATTATTGATATGAATAACTTCTAATCAAAGAATTAAAAACCATGAAGTAAAATTTCTGGAAATCAGCTATTAATTCCTGATTCTTTCGCTTAGTATCCCGGGGAATGAGATTTTATTGAATCGATAAGAATAGACTAAGTTATTGTGTTTTCCAGTTTCTGATTAATATTCCCTTTTTACAAAACCAAATTATCCCTAAATTTGCGCCTCCGAAACTATATATAATGAAAATTTCCTATAATTGGCTTAAAGAGTATGTAAATGTTAGCCTTGCACCTGTTGAAGTTGCCCGGATTCTAACTGATTGTGGTCTCGAAGTTGAAGCTATTGAAGAGTACGAATCCGTAAAAGGCGGATTGAAAGGAATTGTGATTGGTCATGTGTTGTCAGCTGAACGTCATCCTAATGCCGACAAGCTTACATGTTGCAAAGTTGATGTTGGCAATGGCAATGTACTTGATATCGTTTGTGGAGCACCTAATGTGGCTGCAGGACAGCGTGTGCCGGTTGCTACTATTGGCGCAATCATTTATAACGGCGACGAATCGTTTACCATTAAAGCCGGTAAACTTCGTGGCGAACCCAGTAACGGGATGATCTGTGCTGAAGATGAACTCGGGCTTGGCGATTCGCATGCCGGAATCATGGTACTTAAAGAGGATGCCGTTGTTGGAATGCCCGCAGCCGATTATTTCGGTGTTGAGTCTGATACGCTTCTCGAGGTTGCAATAACTCCAAACCGTGCTGATGCCACTTCGCATATAGGTGTGGCCCGCGACCTCGTTGCCGCTATCAATAACCGTGAAAAGCAGCATGCAAAAGTAAATTTGTCACTTCCTTCAGTTGATCAATTTAAAGTAGATAGCAATTCACTTCCCATTACGGTTAAAATCGAAAATCCGGAAGCATGTCCGCGGTATAGCGGAATAACTATAAGTGGCATACAGGTTAAGGAATCGCCGGCCTGGCTTCGCGACAGGTTAAAAGCAATTGGTCTTCGCCCGATAAATAATATCGTTGATATTACCAATTATGTGCTGATGGAAACAGGTCAGCCCCTGCATGCATTTGATGCGGCATACGTAACAGGTAACCTGGTGATTGTGAAGAAAATGTCTGCCGGTACAAAGTTCGTCACTCTTGATGAAACAGAACGCAGCCTGAGTTCTGACGACCTGATGATTTGCAATGTCTCTGAGCCTATGTGTATTGCAGGAGTTTTCGGCGGAGCGAAATCCGGTGTAAGTGAAAAAACCACATCCATATTTCTCGAAAGTGCTTATTTTGATGGAACACATGTTCGTAAAACATCAAAGCTTCATGGATTAAAAACAGATGCTTCCTTCCGTTTCGAGCGTGGTGCCGATCCGAATATCACCGTTTATGCCTTGAAACGAGCCGCTTTGCTGATAAAAGAAATCACCGGTGGAACTATTTCTTCCGAAATTGTGGATGTTTACCCAAATCCGGTTGAGAATTTTAAAGTAGAAGTATCATATAAACGAATAAATACTCTTATCGGGCAACAGATCGAGAAAGATACAGTCAAAAATATTCTGACTTCGCTTGCAATAGGAATCCTTTTGGAAACTGAAGATGGATTAAATCTTTCGATTCCTCCGTTTAAGGTTGATGTTACCCGTGAAGCTGATGTAGTCGAAGAAATCCTGCGCATTTATGGGTATAATAATATCGATTTGAGTGATTCTTTGCACTCATCGCTTTCCTACAGTCGCAAACCAGATCCGGAAAAACTTCAGCAAAAACTGGCTGATTACCTGAGCAATAATGGTTTCAACGAGATACTTACCAACTCTCTTACGAGCTCTGCCTATTATGAAAAATCGGAAGTTTTCAGTTTCGATGAATGCGTTAAAATTCTCAATCCATTGAGCAGCGAACTTGGTGTTATGCGTCAGTCTTTGCTTTTTAGCGGGCTCGAGAGTATTTCGTATAACCTGAACCGGCGAATGGCTGACCTCAAATTTTATGAGTTTGGCAATGTATATAATTACGTTCCGGCACAGTCTGCAAGCAACGATGTTACTAAAAAATATACTGAACGCAAAAAACTTTCAATTTATATAACTGGCAGCCAGCAAGGTGAAAGCTGGTATATGCCTTCAAGCAAAACGGATTATCATTTCCTGAAATCGCTCATTTTTGCAACTCTTCGTAAGACAGGCATCAATGTGAGTAAACTGGTTTCTTCGGCTATTGATACCCGCTTATTTGCC
>CAIWMA010000276.1 GCA_903913645.1 uncultured Bacteroidales bacterium
CCACCTCTTCCCATTCCGAACAGAGTAGTTAAGCCCGCCTGCGCAGATGGTACTGAATCAAATCGGGAGAGTATGTCGCCGCCGAATTTTATTAAAACCCTGCTCCGAAAGGTAGCAGGGTTTTTTTTTGACCCGATTTCTGGGGTAATTGTACAATACTCACTTTTTATACTAAATCGAAATTTCTAAATCCACAGGATAAGGTCCTAAAAAAAATCACTTGACTCTGTTAATTTATTATAAAGCGCTTGCAATGTAGCCATGGAGAATATTCTCCTTTGTCTTATTTTTAAGTACTTTTGCAAATCAAACTGAATATCGCCAACCTTGCATACGAATGAGCATGTTACGAATATATTTTATTTTTCTGTTTTCTGTTCTGATCGCTTTAAGTTCGTATGCACAGCGTTCGGAAGAAGACCAAACTCCTGGTGACGCGAATAACGAAGCATCTAAGAAAGATGTGCATAGTCCTGATTCAGTCTTTGTTAGTTATTTTTCGTTGAATGATCAGGGCGCTTATACCAGGACTGCTGTTTCAAAGCCACTCTATCAGTTCCAGGAATATGATGTTGCAAAGCAAAATAACCAGTTTTATGCTAACCTGGGAAATCCAGGTTCTGCATCTAGTCCGCTTCTTTTCAATCTGAAACATTCACCAAACTTTTTATTCAGGTCTGACACATATGAACCATACAGGCTCAAGGATGATAGCATAAAAATTTATATTAGCGAAAGTCCGTTCTCACATGTCAGATACCATATGGGTCCAGGAAAAGAACAAAAACTGGATCTCAATTTCTCGCAGCGAATAGGAAGTGGAATCTATCTCGGACTTAATGCGCGTTTTTCCAATGCACCTGGTATGTATCTGCGTCAGCGGGCTTTTAACGCAGGAAGTACTTTTTATGCTGCTTTTTTATATCCGACTCAACGATATGGCGCTATTTTAACATATAGAACCGATAAAGGAATCAATTATGAAAACGGAGGTCTGACTGATGTTACAAAATTTACCCAGAATCTTGAGTCAAACAGGAAAGTAATTGAAGTTAACCTTTCGGATGCCATGAACCGTAGTAAGAATAACGGTTTTGTCCTGCAACAATACTTTAATATATTAAAATCAACAGTCACCCGTAAAATTGATACAACAACAATACTCGTACCCCGAAAGTTTGATGCCGGAAGAATTATCTATACGATGCGATATAACCGGACAAGTACCGCATACGAAGACCTCTCTCCACCTTCAGATTTTTATACTTTTTACCCAAGCTATTTTTACGACACAGTTCCAATTTTAGACTCTATCCGGATTTCCCATTTCGAGAATTGCTTTGTATATTCCAACGAAGTTCCTGACACACTGGGTAAAAGCTTTCCATTACAGTATTCATTCGGTGTCAGGTTTCAGACCGATAAACTTCACCGCAGCACAAACATGCTTGACATATACAGACAGATGGTCCCATTTGGTATGCTTAAAGGTATTATCAGAAAAAAAACATTCTTCAAAGCCACCGGATTCCTTGTGCTTGGAGGATATAAAAGTGGTGACTACTCTTTAGACGGAAGTTTCTACCAGTTTTTTGGAAAGCAGAATCATAAAGCATATCTGAACGTTTCGAAAGGGATAATACATCCCGACTTTTATTTTACTAATTACTATACAGACTATTTCAAAACAAAATGGGATAATTCTTTTGGTACACAGGATTATTTAAAAGGTGAATTTGGTGCAATTCTTAAAGGCTTCGACCTGAATGCATCCTATACCCGACTGACAAATTATGTTTATCTGAATCAAGATATTCTGCCGCAACAATATCACAACGCACTTATTGTACTGGCAGGTCATGTGAGTAAAGAATTCAGGATAAAACACTGGATTACCACTGTATATGTTGCTGCTCAACAAATTACGCCTGATAGTATACTTCAGCTTCCTGCGCTTATAGGCAAGCTTTCCTTATGCTATGATGTGGTATTATTTAATAAAGCTCTTCATTCCCAGATTGGAATCAGCGGTTCGTATTACTCTCAATGGTATCAGGATGCCTATATGCCAGCTTTAGGTGCATTTTACAGACAAAACAACTATTTATCAGGAAACTATCCTTACCTGGATGTATTTATTAATCTGAATATAAAAAGGGCCCGCCTTTTTGCAAAGTACGAGCACTTTAATTCAAGCCTGATGGGCTATAACTATATGCTTGTTCCTGACTATCCCCAGGCTGATGCCGCTTTTAAGTTCGGCATATCGTGGTTGTTTTTTGACTAACCGCGGGCTTGCTCCCGCTGACGCACAGCTTCAAAAACCAGCACAGCCGCCGAAGTAGATACATTCATTGAATCGGCAATACCTTTCATCGGAATAATAATCTGACTATCTGATGTATAAAGCCATTCATTACTTAATCCTGTTGCTTCTGTTCCCATAACTATAGCAGTAGGTCCACAAAAATTCATATTGTGATAAACTAATGCTTTTTCGGTGAGTGCTGCAGCGTAGATTTTGATCTTATTAATTTTAAGCCATTCTATTGCATCTTTAGATGTGCACGTAACAACTTGTCTAGTAAAAATACATCCTACAGCAGATCGGATTGCGTTTGGATTATAAATGTCAGTAAGAGGGTCACAAACTATAACGGCGTCAATTCCGGCAGCATCGGCAGTCCGCATAATGGCTCCAAGGTTTCCTGGTTTTTCAACAGACTCAAGAATCAGAATCAGTGGATTAACACTTAATTTCAAATCATTAAGTTTCAGATTTTGCTTTTCAGCAAGAGCTACAAGGCCATCTGATCCTTCTCGGTAGGCAATTCGGGCAAATGCCTCTTTTCCTACTTCGAATACCAGCATTCCGATTTCAATATTCGAAAATTCCTTCACCCTACACTGCTTGTCGATTTCGGGACAAACGTACAATTCCCTGATTTCAATTCCGGAAACCATCGCCCTGCTTATCTCACGGTATCCTTCAATAACAAAGAGGTTCTGAATATGTCGCTCTCGGCTGTTAGCCTGTAATTTAAGAATGTTCTTTATACGGGAATTTGCTGGGGAAATAATCGGATCAGTCATTGATTTTAATTATAAGTTTCAAAGGTAAAGATTTGCCGTATTGTTTGAGATTTTAAAACAAAACAATTCTAGCTGAAACACTATCTTCGTTGTTGAATATTACATAGAATTGTTTCGGGAAGCTTTACTCATATTGATCGAAATCTATATTTATAAACGAATTAGTAAGTGTGGAGCAGCAAAGAAAATAAGTAAAAAGCGTATCTTTGCAGTAACAACAATATAAATAAATTAGTATAATCATAATTATGTCAGATCACCCTTTGAATTTCGGGCTTATAGGCGCAGGCGGATACATCGCCCCCAGGCATATGAAAGCAATTAAGGAAACCGGGAATAAGCTCGTTGCTGCCCTCGACCGTTACGATGGGGTTGGTATTATGGACAGTTACTTCCCTGATGCAAATTTCTTTACTGAACCTGAACGTTTCGACAGGCACCTTGATAAACTTCGCCGCAAAGGTCCTGGATTTAAAATAGACTATGTGAGTATTTGCTCGCCTAATTACCTTCACGACGCTCATATGAGACTCGCTATGCGCAACGAAGCACATGCCATTTGTGAAAAGCCTTTGGTTCTCAACCCGTGGAATCTGGATGCGTTATCTGAACTTGAAGAGGAAACTGGAAAGCGGATTTTCACGATATTGCAACTGCGTCTTCATCCTGCAATTATTGCTTTACGCGAAAAAATAGCGAATGGTCCGGCAGGTAAGGTTTATGATGTGAAACTTAATTACATTACAAGCCGAGGGAAATGGTACCACATCTCCTGGAAAGGAGACCTGGCACATTCAGGAGGTATTGCCACCAATATTGGTATTCACTTTTTCGATATGCTTACCTGGATTTTTGGTGATGTGAATGAAAATGTCGTCAAATTACATGAAAGCGATCAGGCTGCAGGTTTCCTTAAACTTGATAAAGCTAAAGTCGACTGGCATCTGAGTATTAATGCAGATCATTTGCCGGCACAAGCTAAAGAACAGGGCAAACGTACCTATCGTTCCATAACCGTTGATGGTGAAGAGGTTGAATTCAGTGAAGGTTTCACTGATCTGCATACCCGGAGCTATGAACAAATACTGGCAGGAAATGGTTTTGGACTTGAAGATGCGCGTAAAAGTATAATAATTGCGCAAGGTATCCGAAAACAGATTTAAATTCAATTGGCAGATTTATTCTTTATCCCGAATAATATATTTATTTAGGATCAATTAATTAACAAGACATACCTTTTAATTTAAAGTATATGAAAACTGCTTTAATTACCGGCATAACAGGACAGGATGGAGCGTACCTGGCTGAATTTCTACTCAAAAAGGGGTATGAAGTTCATGGACTGAAACGCCGAAGTTCACTTTTTAACACCGATCGTATTGATCATTTATATCAGGATCCGCATGCGGAGAAAAGAAATTTCTTTCTTCACTATGGTGATATGACTGACTCGTCGAACTTAATACGCCTTGTGCAGGAAACACAACCTGACGAGGTATATAACCTGGCCGCCATGTCGCATGTGAAAGTAAGTTTCGATACATCGGAATATACTGCAAATGCAGATGGCATAGGTACGCTAAGACTTTTGGAAGCTATTAGGCTTTTGGGGATGACGAAAAAAACCCGTTTCTACCAGGCTTCTACCAGCGAACTTTATGGTTTGGTGCAGGAAGTTCCTCAAAGTGAACGTACGCCATTTTATCCACGCAGTCCGTATGCTGTGGCAAAATTATATGCCTACTGGATTACTGTAAACTACCGTGAAGCTTATGATATGTTTGCCTGTAATGGAATTCTGTTCAATCACGAATCACCTATCCGGGGCGAAACTTTTGTTACACGAAAAATAACGATGGCTGTTGCCCGCATCGCACTCGGTATGCAGCAAAATCTTTTCCTTGGAAACCTTACTGCCAAGCGCGACTGGGGTCATGCCAAGGACTATGTTCGGGCAATGTATCTCATGCTACAACAAGATAGTCCTGAAGATTTTGTAATCGCAACTGGTGTTACCACCATGGTGAAAGATTTCGTACAGCTGGCTTTTGCCGAAGCCGGTATCGAAGTTGAGTTTAATGGAGAAGGCCTGAACGAAAAAGGTGTAGTTGTTTCCTGTCGGAATAATGATCATATGATTGCCCCCGGAACCGTTGTTGTTCAGGTAGATCCTGCATATTTCAGACCTACAGAGGTTGATTTACTTCTCGGTGATCCTACAAAAGCCAATATGAAACTGGGATGGAAACCTGAACACAACCTGGCATCACTGGTTAAAGATATGATAGAAAATGATCTTAAGCTTGCCAGGAAAGAGAAATACCTCAAAGATGGGGGATTCCGGGTTATGAATTACTTTGAATAAATTCGCAGGAAATAAGGATGAAAAAAGATTCCAAAATCTATATAGCCGGCCATAAAGGACTGGTAGGAAGTGCTTTACTTAGGAACCTTCAGCAGAAAGGTTATAGCAATTTTGTGCTTCGCACTTTCGAGGAACTTGATCTGACAGACCAGGTTGCTGTTCATGAATTCTTTGCATCTGAAAAACCTGAGTATATTTTCCTGGCTGCAGCCAAAGTCGGTGGAATTATGGCCAATAATATTTACCGAGGGCAATTTATAGTCGAAAACCTTCAGATACAGAATAACATCATCCATAATGCCTGGGTGCACGGTGCAAAAAAACTGCTATTCCTTGGAAGTTCATGCATTTATCCAAAAAATGCGCCTCAGCCGATGAGGGAAGATTATTTGCTTACAGGCGAACTCGAATATACAAATGAACCTTATGCTATTGCTAAAATTGCAGGCATAAAAGTCTGCGAAAGCTATAACCTGCAATACGGAACCAACTTTGTTTCTGTGATGCCTACCAACTTATATGGTCCAAACGACAACTTTCACCTCAAGAATTCCCACGTACTTCCTGGGATGATGCGGAAAATGTACCTTGCCCATTGCCTGGAAACCAACAATATGGCAGCTATACGCCGCGATTTTGCGAAACTTGCAGTTGCCGGTGTAGCCGCAGATGCTCCTGAAGAATCAATTCTTGGGTTTTTATCCGAAATTGGTATTGACAGAGACAACCAAGGGAAAGTACGTATTGGCTTATGGGGAACAGGCACTCCTTTACGCGAGTTTCTGCATGTAACTGATATGGCTGACGCTTGTGTTCATGTGATGGTAAACGTTGATTTTGAAGATCTCAAACCTGCCGACTCTGCCGAAATCCGTAATACACATATTAATATTGGCTCAGGTAAAGAAGTTACAATCCGACAGCTAGCCGAACTGATACAAAAGGTCACAGGTTTTGCTGGTGAAATACATTTTGATACATCAAAACCAGACGGAACAATGCGAAAGCTTCTGGATGTGAGCAAGCTAGATAAGTTGGGATGGAAATGCAAGATTGAACTTGAAGAAGGAGTAAGAAAAGTATTTGAAGAATATCTGAAGTAAAGTATTTTCATTAAAAATAAAATAGCCTGAAAGCAATCCTAAAATCAGTGTAAATCATTTAAATGTCTCTGTCGATCAGTTTTTAGATAGTATTTATTAAAAGTATCTTTGCACTGAAATAAGTTAATTCCTTTATGATCACAAAAAATCCTGACGAACCCCGCTGGTATGCAGCATATACAAAGTCGCGTTCCGAGAAAAAGGTACTTTCAAGGCTTACAGAAACAGGTTTCGAAGCATATCTCCCCATTCGCCGTAAGAGACATCAATGGAGCGACCGGCTGAAATGGGTTGAAGAACCCCTGATCAGGTCTTATATTTTTATTCATGTAAATGAGCGCGATTATTACAACGCCATAAATACTCCGGGATTGGTTTGCTATGTTACCTTCGAAGGAAAGGCCGCTCCCATCCCCGACAGACAGATTGACATGTTAAAAATGTTGCTCAACGAAGGCGCTGAAATTGAAGTGAGTAACGAACGATTTGCAGCGGGACAAAAAATCATAGTTGTTTCAGGAACTTTAGTTGGGATGCAAGGAGAAATGGTTGAATACCGTGGCAGGAAGAAAGTACTTGTACGCCTGGGTACAACAGGTACTAATATACTAGTTACTGTGAGCCTTGATATAATAGAAAAAGAGTAGCAAATTAATGTTCCAAGATATAAATCAAGGTCAAAAATTTAATGATCACTTTCTATTACTTAATTCAAGTAAAGAAAAATTACGTTCAAACTGAAATAAATGCATGCCATTAATTAAACAGTGACTATTGGCGGCAAGGTCAATAAATGTAATGGTTGAAAAGCATATTGCAACAGCAGCCAACTATTCAGATGAATAATTTGATTAAGCGGTATCAAACAACGAATCTATTTCCCTCTTAATCGATGACGGAGATTAAATCAGTTGCAAATTAAGTTCGATTCACCAGTGAATTACTAATTTTTTTTCCTATTATTGTGGATAGAATACACAAATTGATTTTACAAAAAGAAAACAGAATTTAGCGCATTTAACTTTAATTTATGAAATCTTACAAAATATCAATGATCGGCCTGGGATATGTTGGGCTGCCACTTGCAGTTGAATTTGCGAAACATTATCCTGTAATAGGTTTTGATATCAACCAGGGTCGCATTGCTGGTATTAACCAGGGACACGACAGTACTCTTGAGGTTGAAGATGATAACCTTAAAAGTGTGCTTTCCACTAACCAACCCAAGGGAAATGGCCTTTATCTTACTAGCAATCTCGACGAAATCCGGGATTGTAATGTTTATATTGTTACAGTACCAACACCTGTAGATAAAAATAATCGCCCTGACCTTACACCACTCGTAAAAGCCAGCGAAAGTATTGGTAAAGTAATTAAAAAGGGGGATATCGTTATATATGAATCTACTGTTTACCCTGGCTGTACCGAGGAAGACTGTGTTCCTGTTATCGAAAAGGCATCGGGAATGAAGATGAATGTTGATTTTTTTGCAGGTTATTCTCCAGAGCGTATAAATCCGGGTGATAAAGAACACACCGTCACAACCATTCATAAAATCACATCTGGTTCCACACCGGAAATAGCAGAAGAAGTCGATCAGCTTTATAAAAAAGTAATTAAAGCGGGTACCCACAAAGCACCTTCAATCAAGGTAGCCGAAACGGCTAAAGTTATTGAGAACTCTCAGCGGGATATCAATATAGCTTTCGTAAACGAACTGGCACGTATCTGTGCTCACATGAATCTTGATACCCGTGCTGTACTGGATGCTGCAGGAACAAAATGGAATTTTTTGAAATTTTCTCCGGGACTTGTAGGAGGGCACTGCATTGGGGTAGATCCCTATTATATGGCACAAAAAGCACAGGAAGTTGGTTACCATCCCGAAATTATCCTGGCTGGCCGTCGCATGAACGATGGCATGGGTGCCTGGATTGCTGCCCAGGTAGTTAAACTTATGATCCGGAAGGATGTGGTTATTAAAAACTCCCGCGTTCTGATATTGGGAATCACCTTTAAGGAAAACTGTCCTGATATCCGTAATACTAAGGTAGTTGATGTTGTTAAAGAATTGGAACAGTTTGGTTGTATGGTTGATATTTACGATCCCTGGGCTAATGCAGGTGAAGTGAAGCATGAATATGGCAGAGAAATTATTTCTTCATATGTAATGAACGATTACGATGCCATAGTGCTTGCTGTAGCGCATAACGAGTTTAAATCGCTCGACTTCAGCCTGCGTAACGACAAGACTGTACTGTATGATATAAAATCAATACTTCCGGTTGGAGTTGTTGATGGAAGGTTGTAGGCAATTATAATGAAGGTTCAACAAATTTCTTTTGACTTAATTTAACCATTATTTTTAGAAATAATTGTGTCTACTAACTACAATCTAAAAGAAGTTTTCCGCATTTACTTTGTAACAACCCAAAGAAACAGGTAGGATTTTTTGACTCCGAAAAGCTTATCGGAAAATCAATACTCTTTAAAAACTATCGGATTAATGTAATAGTTCCGGAACCTATGTCTTGTAAGTTTTGGCGATAATCTACATTGGCATTAGGCCAGACTGATCCATCTTTAAAAGTAGCTGAAATTTTCCATAAATAAGTTCCTTCCATACATGATTTTCCTTCAAATGAACCATCCCATCCTTCGGAAGGGACACCATTCACTAATTTATCTGAACTCCATAATAATTTGCCCCATCTGTCATATATTTCTGCTTTGTAGGAACTAAGGTTTTCTCCTGCAGGTTTCCAGATGCCTACTGGAGATATTCCAGTCCCGACAGTGATTGCATTAGGCACCCAAAGCCCTTTAAACAGCATTTTATAGGTCAGTGATGAAGAATCAACGCAGCCAAAGGTATTCCTGGAGAATAGCTGGATGAGGAAATCTCCGTTTTCGGTAAATGTAACCACAGGTGATTCTTCAGTTGAAGTTTCATTGTTTCCGAAATCCCAAAAATATTCATCTGCACCTACGGAACCATTCTTAAGCAGTATCTTTCCCTGCACATTTTCATAATTGTCTTCTAAATTGAAAACACTCAATGGGGAAGGAGAAACAGTAATCTTGTATGTTTTACTATCACTGCACCCAGCTGAATTGGTGACAGTATGAATTACAGAATATGAGCTTTCGTTTTCGAAGGTAAAAGTTGGATTCGATCCGGTCATATTGCCTATTGTTTGTAGGTTGTCTTTAACAACCCATCCCCAATAAGTCAGGGGAGTTGGATCAGAATTGGAATGATCTAAGAAATAAGTTGGAATTCCCTGGCATGCTAAACTGAAACTGAAGTCAGCTGTCGGACTTGGAGACGGTTTGATAACTACATTTGCAGAAGTCGTTGAAATACAGCCTGCAGAATTGGTAACGATAAAGTTGTATGTTCCAGAACTTAACCCGGCAATAGTAGTTGTAGAACCTATTCCTTTTGTTTCTCCAGGATTAAGGGTCCAGTTTAAGGCTGGCAGGCCTGATAATTCAACACTTCCTGTACTATTGGTACAGGATGGTTGAGTGATAGTACCAACTATTGGTGCGGTTGGCGAACCCTGTGCATTTATAATTGAAACAATGTGGGAAGCTTGTGAAATGCATCCTTGTGAATTGGTAACCGTATAGCTGTATGTTCCTGCAACTAAACCGGAAATTGTAATAAAAGAGCCTGTCCCTTTTATTTCTCCAGGATTAATAGTCCAGTTTAAGGCAGGTAAGCCGGTTAATTCTACACTTCCCATAGTAATGGTACATGAAGGTTGAATGATAGTACCAATAATCGGAGCTTCTAATGTGTTAGTAGACTGAGTAATGGTGGCGCTTGTTGAGAAAATACATCCGTTCGCATCCTTGACTTGTATACTATGCGAACCGGCAGCCAATCCAGAATATGATGTTGAAACGGTAAATACAGAAGCATCAACCGAATAAGTAAAAGGAACAGATCCACCTGTAACGGCACCTAATGCAATGGTTCCGTTACTCAGCCCGCAACTCGCATTGACAGGTGTGACAGCAATGGCGGTTGGCCCATTTGCATTAGTAATAGTAACGTTAGTGGCGAAAATACAACCATTGACGTCCCTAACCTGTATGCTATGTGACCCGGCAGCCTTTCCGGAGTAGGATGTTGAAGCTGTAAATGCTGAAGCATCAACCGAATAAGTAAAAGGAGCAGATCCTCCTGAAACGGTACCCAGTGTTATTGTTCCGTTACTCTGACCGCAACTTGCGTTAGCAGGTGTCGCAGCAATAGCAGTTGGACCGTTTGCATTACTGATGGTGACAATAGTCGAAAAAATACAACCGGTTGCATCTTTTACCTGTATACTATGTGATCCGGCAGCCTTTCCTAAGTACATAGTTGAAGAGGTAAATGCTGAAGCATCAACAGAATAAGTAAAAGGAGCAGATCCCCCTGTAACTGTACCCAGTGTAATGGTTCCGTTACTCTGACCGCAACTTGCATTGGCAGGTGTAGTAGCAATAGCAGTTGGCCCGTTTGCATTATTGATGGTGACACTGGTAGAATAAATACAGCCGTTTGCATCTTTGACCTGTATACTATGAGATCCGGCAGACTTTCCGGAGTATAATGTTGAAGCAGTAAATACAGAAGCATCAACAGAATAAGTAAAAGGCGCAGATCCCCCTGTAACGGTACCCAGTGTAATGGTTCCGTTACTCAGCCCGCAACTTGCGTTGGCAGGGGTAGCAATAATAGCATTCGGCCCATTTGCATTACTGATGGTAACGCTGGTGGAAAAAATACAACCGTTTGCATCTTTGACCTGTATGCTATGTGATCCGGCAGACTTTCCGGAATATAATGTTGAAGCGGTAAATGCGGAAGCATCAACCGAATATGAATAAGGAGAAGATCCACCGGTGACGGTACCCAAGGTAATGGTTCCATTGCTTTGGCCGCAACTTGCATTGGTAGGTATGGCAGCAATAGCAGTTGGCCCGCTTGCATTAGTGAGGATAACATCAGTGGAGAAAATACAACCGTTTGCATCTTTTACCTGGACAGTGTATGAACCAGCAGCCTTTCCATTGTATGAAGTTGAAGTAGTAAACGCAGAAGCGTCAACCGAATAAGTGAAAGGAGCAGATCCTCCTGTAACGGTACCTAATGTAATGGCTCCATTACTCAGCCCACAACTTGCATTGGCTGGCGTGGTAACAATGGCAGATGGCCCGCTTGCATTAGTGATGGTAACATCAACAGAGAAAATACAACCATTTGCATCCCTGACCTGCACATTATGTGAGCCGGCAGCCTTTCCCGTGTATGATGTTGAAGCGGTAAATGCTGAAGCGTCAACCGAAAAAGTAAAAGGAGCAGATCCCCCGGTGACTGCACCTATTGAAATGGTTCCATTACTCAGCCCGCAACTTGCATTAGCTGGTGTGGCAGCAATAGCAGTTGGCCCGCTTGAATTACTGACAGTAACGATTGTAGCGAAAACACAACCGTTTGCATCCCTGACCTGTATACTGTGTGATCCAACAGCCTTTCCGGAGTAGGATGTTGAAGCGGTAAATGCAGAAGCATCTACCGAATAAGCAAACGGAGCCGATCCACCTGTGACCGCACCCAATGTAATAGTGCCATTACTCAGCCCGCAACTTGCATTGCCTGGTGTAGCAACAATAGCAGTTGGCCCGTTGGCATTAGTGATGGTAACATCAGTAGAGAAAATACAGCCATTTGCATCCCTGACCTGGACGGTATGTGAACCAGCAGACTTCCCGGTGTATGAAGTAGAAGTGGTAAATGAAGAAGCATCAACCGAATACGCAAATGGAGCAGATCCACCTGTTACAGTTCCTAATGTAATGGTCCCGTTACTTAGCCCGCAACTTGAATTGGCAGGTGTTACAGCAATTGCAGTTGGCCCGCTTGCATTAATGATAGTTACATCAGTAGATAAAATACAACCGTTTGCATCCCTGACCTTTACAGTATGTGAACCAGCAGCCTTTCCCGTGTATGAAGTAGAAGCGGTATACGCAGAAGCATCAACCGAATAAGTAAAAGGAGCAGATCCATCGGTGACAGCACCTAAAGTAATGGCTCCGTTGCTCAGTCCACAACTGGAATTTGCAGGTGTGGCAACAATAGCAGTTGGCCCGATTGAATTAGTTATAGTAACATCAATAGAGAAAATACAAGCGTTTACATCCCTGACCTGAATACTATGCGAACCAGCAGCCAGTCCGGAATAAGATTTAGTACTAGTAAATGCTGAAGCATCTACCGAATAAATAAACGGAGCGGATCCACCTGTAACAGCACCTAATTCAATGGTTCCATTATTCAGTCCGCAGCTTGAATTTGCAGACGTGGCAGCGATAGCAGTTGGCCCGCTTGCATTAGTGATGATAACATTAGTGGAGAAAATACAACCATTTGCATCCCTCACCTGTATACTATGTGAACCAGCAGCAAGACCTGAATAAGATGTAGAAGTGGTATATGCAGAAGCATCTATCGAATAAGCAAATGGAACAGATCCACCTGAAACGGCACCCAATACGATGGTTCCATTACTTAGCCCGCAACTTGAATTGGTAGGGGTAGCTGCAATAGCTGTTGGCCCGCTTGCACTACTTATGATAACGTTTGTAGAGAAAATACATCCGTTTGCATCCCGGACTTGAATACCATGCGGTCCTGCCTGTATTCCGGAGTAAAATGTGGAAGCTGTATATGCAGAAGCATCAACCGAATAGTTATATGGTGCAGATCCACCGGTTACCGCACCCAAAGTAATGGTTCCGTTACTTAGCCCGCAACTTGCATTTGCAGGGGTGGCTGCAACTGCAGTAGGCCCGTTTGGTATTTGGTTTATTGTAATATTTGTAATTAAGGAAATACAGTTACTTGTATTTTGCGCTGCAAGAGTATGTAGCCCTGGCGAAAGAAGTGTATAGCCTCCTGTCGGGTAGGTTGCATAGCTTGTTCCATCAAGGTTAAATGTTAAGCCAGTTGTTGAAGAAGTAATTATTATGGTTCCAGTTGGCTGTGTGCAGGTTGGCTGAGTTGTGACACTGGCAGTTGGAGCAACTGGAACAGCATTAACGGTTATCACAAAAGCAGTGGCTGTATAAGAGCAAGCATTGCTGTTAGAAATTGAAACAGTGTATGATCCTGCAGTTGCAGCTGAATAGCTACCTGCTGTTGCTCCAATAATTGGAGTGCCTTCAAGATTCCACTGATATTTTGTAATTGATCCGCTTCCGGCAATTGCATTGGAGGTGAGCAGTGTATTACTACCGGCACAGAATGAAGCTGTTCCTGAAATGATAGCTGAAGGCAATGCATTTACAGTTACTGTGAAAGCAGTTGATGTAAAAGAACAATTATTGCTATTTGTAATTGAAACCGTATACGAACCTGCTGCTGTAGCTGTATAGGTTGATGCTGTTGCCCCGTTGATGGGTATTCCTCCTAAATTCCACTGATAATTTACAATAGAACCGCTACCATCTGAAGCATTGGAAGTAAGAAGAGTACTTCCCCCGTTACAGAAAGAAGACAATCCTGAAATGTTTGCTGTTGGCAATGCATTAACCTTTACAGCAAAAGTAGTTGATATAGAAGAACAACCATTGCTGTTAGTAATTGTAACGGAGTATGAACCTGCTATTGAAGCCGAATAACTTGCGGATGTTGCCCCGCTTATGAGAGCTCCTCCCAGATTCCATTGATAATTTGTTATTGATCCGCTTCCTGCAGTAGCATTTGAAGTCAGCAGTGTATTTCCTCCAAAACATATTGAAGCCGTTCCACTGATATTTGCTGTTGGTAAAGCATTAACTGTAGCTGTGAATGCAGTTGAAGTAAAAGAACAACCGTTGGAGTTGGAAATTGTAATTGTATACGATCCTGCTGAAGTAGCAGTATAAGTTGCTGCTGTTGCCCCGCTAATCGGAGTTCCACCCAGATTCCATTGATAGTTTGTAATTGCTCCGCTTCCAGCTGTTGCATTCGAAGTAAGAATAGTAGTTCCAAAAGTACAAAATGAAGCCGTTCCTGTAATGTTCGCTGCAGGCAAGGCATTTACTGTTGTAGCGAAAGCAGATGATGTAAAAGAACAACCATGGCTATTAACAATTGTAACCGTATATGCACCAGCTGCTGTTGCCGAATAGCTTGCTGCTGTTGCCCCGCTGATAAATGTTCCTCCAAAATTCCACTGATAGCTTGTGATAGATCCGCTTCCAGCTGTGGCGTTGGAGGTAAGAAGTGTATTTCCGCCGGTACAGAATGAATTCAACCCTGAAATATTAGCTACGGGTAAAGCATTAACAATAACTGCGAAAGCTGTTGATGTATATGAACAACCATTGCTGTTAGCAATTGTAACTGTGTATGAACCCGCTGCCGAGGCCAGATAGGTTGTTGATGTTGCTCCACTAATGGGTGTTCCCGCTGAATTCCACTGATAGCTTGTAATTGATCCGCTTCCGGCTGTAGCATTGGAGGTAAGAAGTGTATTTCCACCGGTGCAGAATGAAGCTAATCCAGAGATGTTTGATATGGGTAAAGCATTAACAGTTACTGCGAAAGGTGTTGATGTAAACGAACAACCGTTGCTGTTAGTAATTGTAACAGTGTACGAACCCGCTGCTGACGCCAGGTAGGTTGTTGATGTTGCCCCGCTAATAGGTGCCCCCCCTAAATTCCACTGATAGGTTGTAATTGAACCGCTTCCAGCTGAGGCATTGGAAGTAAGAAGTGTATTTCCACCACTACAGAATGAAGCCAATCCAGAGATGTTTGCAACGGGTAAAGCATTAGCAACTACTGCGAAAGCCATTGATGTAAAAGAACAACCATTGCTGTTAGTAATTGTAGTGGTGTATGAACCTGCTCCAATAGCTGTATAAGTAGCTGCATTTGCCCCGCTTATCGGTGTTCCGGCCAGATTCCACTGATAGTTTGTAATTGATCCGCTTCCGGCAGTTGCATTAGAGGTAAGCAGCGTATTTCCACCGGTACAGAATGAAGCCGTTCCTGAGATGTTTGCTGTTGGTAATGCATTTACTGTTACAGCGAATGCATTTGATGTAAAAGAACAACCATTACTG
Source organism: uncultured Bacteroidales bacterium (assembly GCA_903913645.1). Taxonomy (GTDB): domain Bacteria; phylum Bacteroidota; class Bacteroidia; order Bacteroidales; family UBA4417; genus UBA4417. The sequence continues at coordinate 15,673 of CAIWMA010000276.1, forward strand.
TTCGTAATTGTAACCGTGTATGAGCCTGCTAAAGTAGCTGTATAAGTTGAGGAGATTGCCCCGATAATGGGAGTCCCTCCCAGGTTCCACTGATAGTTTGTAATGGAACCACTGCCAGCTGTGGCATTTGAACTAAGCATTGTATTCCCTCCGGAACAGAAGGAAGTAGTTCCGGAGATTGTTGCTGTTGGCAAGGCATTTACTGTTACAGCAAAAGCAGTAGATATAAAAGAACAACCATTGCTGTTAGAAATTGTGATTGTATACAACCCTGCTGAAGTGGCTGTATATGTTGTAGCTGTAGCACCGCTGATAGGTGTTCCACCCAGATTCCACTGGTAGTTTGTAATGGATCCGCTTCCAGCTGTGGCAGTTGAAGTAAGAATGGTATTTCCAAAAGTACAAAAAGAAGCTGTTCCTGAGATGCTTGCTGTAGGCAAGGCATATACAGTAACAGAGAATGGAGTTGATGTAAAAGAACAACCATGGCTGTTGGTGATTGTAGCCGTGTATGAGCCAGCTGTTGAGGCCGGATAGCTTGCTGCTGTTGCGCCGCTGATGAGTGATCCACCCAGATTCCACTGATAGTTTGTTATGGATCCGCTTCCAGCTGTGGCATTAGAAGAAAGTAGTGTATTTCCAAAGGTACAGATTGAAGCTGTTCCGGAAATGCTTGCTGTTGGTAATGCATTTACAGTTACAGCGAAAGCATTTGAAGTAAAAGAACAACCATTACTGTTCGTAATTGTAACTGTGTATGAGCCAGCTGCGTTAGTTGTATAAGTTGATGAAATTGAGCCACTGATTGGTGTTCCTTCCAGATTCCACTGATAGTTGGTGATTGATCCGCTACCAGCTGCGGCATTTGAACTCAGCATTGTATTCCCACCTGCACAAAATGTGGCAATTCCAGAGATAGTTGCAGTTGGAATTGTATTTACAGAAACAGAGAAAGGAGTTGATGTAAAAGAGCAACCATGGCTGTTGATGATTGTAGCTGTGTATGAGCCGGCTACTGAGGCCGAATAGCTTGCTGAAATAGCGCCGCTGATAGGAGTCCCTCCAAGATTCCACTGATAGTTAATGATAGATCCGCTACCAGTTGTGGCATTAGAAGAAAGAAGTGTATTTCCACCGGCACAGAAAGAAGTCAATCCGGAGATGTTTGCTGTAGGCAATGCATTTATCGTTACCGCAAAAGCGGTTGATGTAAAGGCGCAACCATTGCTGTTGGTAACAGTAACCGTGTATGAACCAACTGAATTGGCCGAAAAACTTGCTGCTGTTGCACCGCTGATGGGTGCTCCTTCCAGATTCCACTGATAGTTAGTAATAGAGCCGCTACCAGCTGTGGCATTTGAACTCAGCAATGTATTACCTCCGGTACAGAAAGAAGCCGTTCCTGTAATGCTTGCTGTTGGCAAGGCATTTGTTGTTACCGCGTAAAGAGTTGATGTAAATGAACAATTATGGCTGTTGGTTATAGCAACCGTATATGAACCTGCTGCAGTAGCTGAATAAGTTGCTATTGTTGCTCCACTAATTGGGACTCCTCCTAAATTCCACTGGTAGTTTGTAATTGATCCGCTTCCGGCAGAAGCATTCGACGTAAGGAGCGTATTTCCTCCGGCACAAAATGAAGCTTTTCCAGTTATATTGGCTGAAGGTAATTCATTGACCGTTACTGCAAAAGCAGTTGAGGTAACTGAGCAACCGTTGCTGTTGGTAATTGTAACCGTATATGAACCAACAGCAGTGGCCGAATAACCTGCTGCAGTTGCTCCGCTTACAGGAGTCCCATCCAGATCCCACTGATAGTTTGTGATTGATCCGCTGCCTGCAGTTCCATTTGAGACAAGAAGTGTATTCCCTCCGGTACAGAATGAGGCTGTTCCACTTATGTTCGCCGTAGGCAATGAATTTACTGTTACCGAAAAAGCATTTGATGTAAGCGAACAACCATGGCTGTTGGTAATAGTAACTGTATATGAACCAGCAGCGGTCGCCGAATAGGTTGTTACCGTTGCCCCGATAATCGGTGTTCCTTCCAGATTCCACTGATAGTTTGTGATTGAACCACTTCCGGCAATTGCATTTGAGCTCAGCAGGGTATTCCCACCGCTACACACTGCTGCTGTTCCTGAGATACCTGCTATTGGCAAAGCGTTAACCGCTACTGCAAAAGCCGTTGATGTAAAAGCGCAACCATGGCTATTAGTAATTGTAACCGTGTATGAACCTCCAGTGGTAGCCGAAAAGCTTGCTGTTGTTGCCCCGTTGATGGGTGTCCCATCTAAATTCCAAAGATAATCTGTTATTGTTCCGCTTCCGGCTGAAGCGTTTGAAGTAAGCAGTGTATTTCCGCCTGTACAGAATGAAGCCGTTCCTGAAATGCTTGCTGTTGGCAAAGCATTAACTGTTACTGCGAAGGCAGTTGATGTAAAAGAACATCCATGACTGTTGGTAATTGTAACCGTATACGAACCAACAGCAGTGGCTGAATAACCTGCGGCAGTTGCACCAGTAATGGGAGTCCCTTCCAGTTCCCACTGATAGTTTGTAATTGATCCGCTCCCGGAAGTTGCATTTGAACCAAGAAGTGTATTTCCTCCGGTACAGAATAAAGCTGTTCCGGTTATGTTCGCTGAAGGCAATGCATTAATCGATACTGCAAAAGCAGTTGATGTAAAAGAACAACCATTGCTGTTTGTAATAGTAACCGTGTATGAACCAGCTGCGGTAGCAGTATAAGTCGATAAAATTGCCCCGAATATGGGAGTCCCATCCAGATTCCATTGATAGTCACTGATTGATCCGCTGCCAGCAGTAGCATTTGAACTAAGCAGCGTGTTCCCGCCTGTACAAAATGAAGCAGTTCCAGTAATGTTCGCCGCAGGCAATGCATTTGCCATTAACGCAAAAGCAGTTGATGTAAATAAGCAGCCATGGCTGTTGGTAATTGTAACGCTATATGAACCAACGACAGTGGCCGAATAACCTGCTGCTGTTGCACCGCTGATGGGTGCTCCTTCCAGATTCCATTGATAGTCAGTGATTGATCCGCTTCCAGCTGTGGCATTTAAGCCAAGCAGCGTATTGCTACCTGCGCAAAATGAAGTTGACCCGATAATGTTAGCTGTAGGCAATGCATTTACCGCTACCGCAACCGCTGATGAAGTAAATTGACAACTATTGCTGTTGGTAATTGTAACTGTATAGGACCCTTCTACAGTAGCCGCATGAGTTGCTGCTATTTCACCACTGATAGGCGTCCCATCCAAATTCCACTGATAATCAGTAATTAATCCGCTACCAGCTATGGCATTTGAAGTTAGTAGTGTATTTTCACCGATACAAAATGAAGTGGATCCGGTAATGTTTGCCGAAGGCAATGCATTAATCGTTACAACCAAAGCAGTTGAAGTAAACGAACAACCATTGCTGTTGGTAATAGTAACGGTGTATGAGCCAGCTTCAGTAGCTGCATAAGTGGCTGCTGTTGCCCCGCTCACAGGTGTCCCATCCAAATTCCACTGATAATCTGTAATTGATCCGCTTCCAGCTGTGGCATTTGAACCAATCAGTGTATTCCCACCGCTGCAAAATGAAGCCGTTCCTGAGATGTTTGCTGTTGGCAAATCATTGACCGTTACCTTAACCGCACTTGAAGTATAGGCGCAACCATTACTGTTAGTAATCGAAACTGTATAGGAACCTGCCGCATTAGCCGCATGAGTTGCTACTATTGCCCCGGTGATAGGCGTTCCGTCTAAATTCCACTGATAATCTGTAATTGAACCGCTTCCGGCAGTCGCATTTGAAGTTAGCAAAGTGCTTCCACCTGCACAGAAAGAGGCTGTTCCTGTAATATTTGCTTCAGGAAATGCATTAACCGTTACTACGAAATCAGTTGAAGTAAACGAACAACCCTGACTATTGCTGATAGTAACCGTATATGAGCCAGCAGCAGTTGCTGTATAAGTTGCTGCTGTTGCCCCGCTGATAGGCGTCCCGTCCAGGTTCCACTGATAACCTGTAATTGAACCGCTTGCAGCAGTTGCATTTGAAGTAAGCAGTGTATTTCCACCTGAACAGAAAGAAGCCGTACCCGTAATGTTCGCAGTTGGCAAATTATTTACTGTCACCTCAATTACTGTTGAAGCCAGGCTTTGGCAACCAGTTGCATTGGTAATCTTTACATCATAAATTCCAGATATGTAAATAGTTATACTTGGAGTGGTTTCCCCGGTAGACCAAAGATAACTTGTTCCTGAACTCGAAGTTAAAGAAACGTTTTCACCGGAACAGAAGGTAGTTGTACCGCCTGCAGATATAGTTGGTGTAGGGGGAATAGCACAGGTTATATTCCCGTTACAGGTTACAAAAACATCAGATGCTCCGCTACCGGAGTTTGAAATAGATTCTCCGTTGTAAACTCCCTCAATTAAACCGGATTTAAGCCTAACATAAACAGGTATATCGGTAAAGGAGCCCCCTGAATATGAAATGACAATAGCAGGCCCGAAGTTTAAGTTATCATTTGAAACCTCATAATTTGTTGAACCCGAAACAGTAACATCCCCTGAAACAGGAGAGAGGTCGATTCCACTTAAGTTATAGCTCTGAACGCCTGAAGGCCCGGCATTTTCTGAATATGTAAACCCAGAGAGTATTGGGGAACTGACTGAAAGGGTTGGTGTCTGACCCTTCACTACTCCGCAGCAGAATACCATTATACTCACTATTGTAAGCATTGTACGGTAAAAAGAATGACGAGTAAAAATTCCCATAATTATCAGGTTTCTATATTCTCCGGTCATTTATATGCGAGTCGTTAACATAGAATTGTTACTGCCTTTGCCCAACTTCTTAGCGAAAGTATAACAATTCTAGCTATTTTTTTGTTGTTTTGATGTGAAATTTTTGAAAGAATAATTTTCATCAAATCATTTTGCCTATACCAAAATGTATGAAGCCATTAAAATTCAAAGGTATTCGGGGCTTTAAAATTTATCAGGAATTAACTCATATTAACTAAATTCACTGCTTAATTTCCTTATTTGTCGAGGTAAGATTTGACCAATTTTTCCGTTAAAATATTTTTTTTTGATTCACATTTACAAGTTCAATCATTCTCTTTCATATTGTTTTTTTCTGCTTCGTTGTTTTCTTTAAACTAACAAATTCATTAATTACATTGCTTTCGAGAATCATGTTCCTTAAAATCGGGTAGTTCGATATTTGATAGCGGGTAACATAAAATATAGTTAATTCCCATGCTGAAGAATTGATTTCTTAAATCAGTGCAACTTTATCATTCTTTTTTTTCTTTCATTATTTAGTATATTTGTTGGCAGTATATAGGCCGGTAATTCATAAAGTAAGCAATAATAGAGTAACGAACTTATTGATTGTCAACTGAAATGTAATTATTGTCAATCTGGTGTATTCGTTGTTAGTCGATTTAGCTGACATCTGACAAGTAAATGTAAATGTTCACCGATGAAAGTAAGATGCTAAGAATTGCATTAATTATTATTTCATTAGTTGCTTTTAATCTCATTTCAGTTAAATCCACTGCTCAGGATTCACTGAAAATCGAGAGAATGGATGGTTATTTCTATTTTCACCCCAATGCTGGTGCCAGTCAGTATTTTGGAGACATTAACATTGACAATTATTGGAACCGTGATCCTCAAATTGCAATAGGAGCAATTTTAGGTTACCAGTTAAGTCCAGTTTTTGGATTTAGGGGGCAGTTCCTGAAAACAGATTTATACAGCAAAAGACCAGATCAGAACCTGGTGCTTTATTCTAAATTATGGGATGCTTCATTAAATCTCACTATTAATGTAAATGAGATTTTTGCAAAGTACAGTGAAACCAGGTTGTTGAACATTTATCTTTTTTCGGGAGCAGGAATAACTTCTTATAAATCAACTCTTGAAAACATTGAGCCCAGAGAGGTTATTTACCTACATAAAGAAGAACAACATGAACTTTTTGTTCCGATAGGCGGGGGGATTTCGTTTCGTTTAAGCCCGTATTTGGCTTTAAATCTGGAATATGGAGATCATATAACTTTTAAAAGTGACGGTATTGATTTTACTTCTGAAGGGAAAAAGAACGACCATTACAGTTATGCTTCTGTGGGGATCCAGGTCAAATACAAAGGTAAAGATACTGACAATGACGGTGTTAATGACAGGAAGGATGCATGTCCGGATATTGCGGGTAAGGTTAAATTTGCAGGTTGTCCGGATGTTGATGATGATGGTATAGCCGATAAGGACGATGCATGTCCTGATCTGGCAGGATTATCTGAATTTAAAGGTTGCCCTGATACTGATGGTGATGGAATAAATGACATGGCAGATAATTGCCCTTTTGTGGCAGGTACAAAGGAACTTAAAGGATGTCCGGATAAAGATAACGATGGCATTACAGATAAAGAGGATAAATGTCCTGAATTAGCAGGAAAACAGGAAAATGCCGGTTGCCCGGATTCTGACGGAGATGGAATTGTTGACTATCTCGATGCATGTCCGCATTTAAAAGGCCTTGCCAATTTTAATGGCTGTCCTGATTCTGATGGTGATGGAATAAGCGATAACCAGGATTCGTGCATTTATGAACCTGGGAAAAGAGAACTTAATGGATGCCCTGACAAAGACAATGATGGTATCGCAGACAAATATGACAATTGCCCGAATAATGAAGGTAAGAAGGAACTAGCCGGTTGTCCTGACCGCGATGGCGACGGCGTAGCCGACAAGGACGATATCTGCCCCGAAAACAAGGGCCTCGCTATTTTTAAAGGTTGCCCTGATACAGATGGTGACGGGATTCCTGACTACAAAGATAGGTGTCCGAAAGTTGCCGGGGTTATTGCCAACTTTGGGTGTCCTGTAATGCAGGTAAAAACTGAAACACAGGTAAAAACAGAAGTTCCTGTAAAAGCACAAATTCCTGTTAAAACTGTAACACCTGTAAAAACGACAGAACCTGTAAAAACGGCAATACCTGAAATTCCTGTAATTGCTAAAAAAACCGAAACATCAATTCAACGAAGAGTAACTTTCAATTCGGGTAGCAGTGAAGTATTTCCATCATTTAAGAATATGTTGTCCCTTGATGAAATTGTTAAATTTATATCTGAAAACCCGGAAGCGAAAATTTCGGTAGCCGGGTTTACTGATAATGCTGAACAAAATGATTTACAATTATCGGAGAAACGTGCAGATTATGTGATAGATTACTTAAAGAAAAAGGGGGTCAAATCGTTAAAAGTCAAAAAATCGTTCTTTGGGAAAAGTAAACCGATTGCAAATAATAACACAGCCGAAGGACGAAATCTTAATCGCAGGGTTGAAATATCTGTAATAAAATAGCTTTAATTTCACTCATCGGAAAAAGCTGATCTCTCTAACAGCACTCTTCCTATTTGTGCTTCCGAAATCATATAACAATATTTTTTCGGCGGGCTCTTAACAGATGTCTGGTGTTTAGATATTCTCAAATTGACACCCAACAAAACCGATTCAAATTACCTCTGTTACTACTTGATTTGTCGCTTCAGTAACATACAACGGTTGATATTTGTACCCCCTGTTAGCTACCTGAAAGCCATCTTGCTAATATAGAATACATTGCGTTTATTGCTCTCGAGATAATTATTCCGGATGGTCTGGTAGCCAGTTGCAATAAAATAATCGTCATACCAGTGCTCTATAGTGCCCAGGTATTCGTCATAAGGCTGGTCGTTGGTTCGTTTTGGAGCCAGAGTGGTATATGTTGTATTTTCAACTATTGTACTCCCTTTAATGGTTTTAAATGCAATTTTGTTGTTGGCATTGTAATAAAGAATGATTTCATCATTTTCGAACAGGCAGTTCAATTTGCGATTCAGATATTTGGTGATAATATCTCTCATCTCCATTCCATTATTCCAAACCATATTTCCACTGCTGTCAAATCCGGCTACAAAAGCGTGCGAATACCTAAATCCGTCAAATACCTGGTACGAAGACGGGAATGCCCGGCCATAGTAATCATAGGACATTTGCGTATTGGTATGATACTCGGGCGAATAAGCTTCGGAAGCAATAATAAATTGCCCGTTGTTTACTAATATTTCATGTGTGATTAACCTGAGATTCAGTGTTTTGTCATTTTCAATATCGGTCACCGTAGGTTCACTCTCGGTAGAAGCTTCTTTCTTTTTTAAAGGTCTTGATTTTACACGCAAGGCATTAGGATCGGTAATGTACTTGTATGCATTATTAAATCCACTGAAATTGCTATACTTAATTTTGCCGGCAGTTCCGTTATTTACAGCTGCAGTAAAATAGCCATCCGAAACGGGAGTTTTGTCTTCATTGGCATCATAATCTGACTGCCGCGAATAATAAGGCGAGTAATAGTTGTAGTAGTAGCGATTATAATAATTATCGTAATAGTCGTATTGCCTGCGCGTATTTGTTACATTAAAACCATAAGTCCCTGCTAATATTCCGTTGCCTTCGTTACGGGGAATGTATTGAGCAGAGTTAAAATTCTTTTTCTCAACCTGCTCCGTAAAATCGAATGTTTTTACGAGTGTACCAGGTGAATTGTACTGGTTTACATATATATGGTTACGCGTAGATGAATACTGAACTTTGTACGTGGCAAAAATATCGTGTCGGGCAGTATCAACGGAAATATCAAGCAACAACGCATCTTTTTCAGTGGTGATATCATATTTCTGTTTTTCACCTGTTACAAGCGAAAATCCTATTATTCCAGGCTGGCCTTTCCTGCTGTTGTAACCAATATACGCGATATTATCTGTTATTTCAAAATCAACCACTTCAGCCTTATCAGGAATACTTCCCCGGTGTTCGGTTATTACCTGGAGGCGGGGGATAATCATAAAAACAATAATATTGCCGTCATCACTTTGTTTGGTGTCATGAAATAGCAGATAAACAGCATCTTTTGTAGACACACTTTTCAAATAGGTAACATCTTTATGTAATGGAACCAGTTTATGCCATTTTTCCTTTAGCTGATCATCCGTCATCATGAATGACCAACTGATACTGTCCTTGCCAGTTTCGTTAACGGTTGGAAAAAATATGCAGATTCCATATTTTCCTGCAGCTACATAATTGAAAGGATCACTTCCTGTGGGAGCAGGTATTTCCAGGCGCAAAGGATTGCTGCTTTGAGCCCATGATGCAGCAGATGTTGTTATCAGGAAAATAATTATCAGTAACTTCTTCATAAGCTAAAATTCACACATCAAAAATAGCAATTAAGACAGCACTAATATTTTATTCGGGGAATAAAAAATAAGGGCCGCCTTTTTCGTGAGGCTGCCCTTGAAGAGAATTATCGTTAATTAATTAATATTCAGGCATTTTGTACACTATATGTACTTTCTGAAGTTTTGGAAGAAAATTCCTTTTGATTATAAAAATGAAGAACTGTCAGGTAAAGGAAAATTTCCTTCTCTCTATTGAGATTCTGACAGTTCTTCTGGTTTAAAATTCTAAACTGAGTTCTAGTTCAATATTACTTTTTTGACCTTGACCGATTTAGTTGATTTATTTGTAATCTTCACGAGGTACATCCCTTTAGAAAGAGTTGTAATGTCAAGTGAAATTAAACCATCGGCTGAAACAGCTGATTTTACTTGTTTGCCAACTGAATTAAATACGGCAATCTCTTGTTTTTCTGTGGCTGGGTTAGTAATAAACAATCTTCCGTTTGTAGGATTTGGATAAATTGAAACAGTTGAAGGCAAGTTTGATAAACCGACTCCGCTTTCTACAGTGATATAGTTCGTTTTGGTAAGTGTACTATTACCATATGCGTTGGTTGCCTTTAGAGTTACAGAATAAACACCGGCAGTTGCATACTTGATAAGCGGATTTTGGTCAGTTGATGTTGATGGAAACCCGCCATCGAATGTCCATTCCCATGATAATGGATTAAAGCTTGACAAATCAGTAAACTGAACATTATCCCCCGTAAATGCCGTTGGTGTAGTTGTTTCAAAAGCAGCAACTGTCGGTATCATCATATCCGACCACGCACGGGCTGTAATTTGCATTTGCGCATTATACTGTCCAACAAGGCAAATCGATGAAAATAGTCCAACAGGTGCCTGGCCTCCAATATAGTCGGACTCGGCAAATATGGTCCGGTATGCGATAGCCAGACTGTCGTACCCATCAATACCATAAGTTAAAGATTTAACAAATTTCCTTGGTGTTTTGAATGCAAAATTTTCAATTTTAACCAGTTTGCATTGATCAGCCGATGTTAAACTTGCAAGTGTGCGGACTTCAGGAACTATTTCAATACCGGTTTCCGGTTCACCTGTTATTGCTGTAGGTGTAAATTCAACAAGTCCTCCATAAAGTACGATCTTACCTATAATGTTTGTAATTCCATCGCTGATTTTATAGGTTCCTGTAATAAATCCGGGGGCTGTTGTAGGGTCATCAATCAACACTGCAGCAGTAGCATCCTGGATGTATTTCTGGTTACGGGTTGTTCTGGTAAAAGTAACAGTACCGATACCGGTATATTTTACGATAGCCCCTGCAGGCTGAGCACGCAAAGTTAACAGGTCATTTGCTACGGCAATTACAGTGAAAACGGCGCTTTCGGCGTTTGCAGTTGATCCTGTTGCATCCGATACTCTTACTTTATAACCGGTATTGTATGGCAAAGTTGCAGGAAGTGTTACACTCTTGCTGCCGGCATCTGTAACCATACTTGCTAATTCAGACCATGTGGCAGTTGCCGGATCAAACAATTCGATGTTAACAGCTAAGATATTTTTTGCTACCCAGTTTACCGTTAGGGCATCACCTGAAAAGTATGGTGCAACTTCGGTAATAGTAACTGCACTCAATGCCGCAATAATGGCAAATGAGCTGCTTTCAGCTGATGCAGTTGAAGCTTCATCCGTTACCCTGACTTTATAATTGGTACTGGCTGCCAACGTAACAGGAAGTGTTACAAGTTTGCTGCCATCAGCAGCATTGATTAAATTCTCTAAAAGGGACCAAGTTGAAATAGCCGGATCATATAATTCAATTTTAACAGAAGCAATATTTTTTGCTACCCAATTTACAGTAATGAGGTCACCGGCACTATATGGTGCAACTTCAGTAATAGTAACATTGTTGATAGCCCCTTCAATAGTAAAAATACTGCTTTCAGCGTTTAATCCTGCATTCGCAATATCACTAACACGAATTTTATAATCGGTAGAATACCATGCATCTAAAGGGATAGTATATGTTTCACTGCCATCAGAGGGAGTAGAAGGGATTATTACTGTCCAGGCATTATTGCTTGGAATCCAGACTTCGATCTGTACGTTTGTTACATTTTTAGATACCCATTTAATCGTAATCATATCACCGGCATAATAAGGCGCAGTTTCGGCAATGGTTACATCACTTATGGTCGGAGTTAAACTTGGCGCAGATGTAAAAGTTATATGCTTGGTTACTGTTGCGTTATCACTTAGTCCTTCAACAGGAGCAATTGCAACGTAGTATAACTGTTCATTTATTAAATCTGAAACCGGATTTATAGTGATCACTTTCTTCAATGCATCAATAGTCGCCGTGAATGGTATTACTGTTCCCAGTGCATCTGTGGTGGTTAAAGTGACTAATGAAGCAACATTAGCATCCGTGATTTCAGAATTATCAAGGTTTCTAATAGGTACGTCATAAGTTATAGTAATATCCGAAGTAATGGCAACAACGGTTGCTGCATCAGCAGGATTAAATGTTGCAACCGGAGCTGGTGCAGCAATTATGCTAAATGTACCGCTCAGTCCGGTAGCTGTTTGAGGAACATCGGTAATACGGATTTTGCTGTCAGCACTTAAAACCTGGTCGGCTGGAATATCCCATGATGAATATACTCCCGGGTTTGCATTGGTACTTATTAACTTAACCCATGTTGGTGTTGGGTCAGAGGCATTGGCTGTATATTCAATAAGCACAACGGAATTGGTTCCTATAGCTGTCCAGTTAATATCGTGGCTTGTGCCCTGTGTCCATTGGTATCCATTAACAGGAGATGTAATTGTGATGGTGGGTGTAACAGCTGCGGCAGGTGTAACAGATGCCCAGGTTTCTCCAACTCTGATTTCATCAATATTGGCTTTTGGTGTACCGGCACCGTTTCTAATACATATTGAAGTAAAAGCAGCAAATGTTCCGGTTCCACTTGTACAGGTTACTGATCCTGATGGCTCACTCCCACCCAGGTTTGACGGATTAATCCATAAATTTGCTGCAACTGGGCTTGTGGAGCGATCGAGTTTAACGACAACCAAATATGTTGTTCCAAAATTAAGATCCTGAGCAAAATCAGTATATACCAAAGTTCCACCAGAATTATTTCCAATACTCAACCGGTAATTTGCTGCAGTGTTTACTGATTTAATGCCTAAACGACCTGCTAATGAAGTTACTGAAGTCCCACTTGTGGCGCCGAACGACATAAAATAATCTGCTGCCGATGAAGATAATTGAGTGGCATCAACTACATTTATTAAAACAGAATAATATAGGACTGTTGCGGTAGAAATAAAGCCTCTGTTTATGTCTCTTGAAACAGCTGAATTTGTCCCAGGAATTAAAATTTTATTCCCTGTAGAACTGGCCAGACCTGTGTATGACAAACTGTTATCAACCACATCAATGGTTGTTGTCTGAGCAGTTGTTACACTATGAGTTGTCCAATTATTGTATGAAGCTCCAGCATTTCCGTTTCCACCAATATATGCTGGAGTAGCGTAATTAAAGTCTTCATAAAGGACTTGCGACCATCCTGCCAGGCTCATGCCTGCAAGAAAAATCACAAGCATCAGATTCTTAAAGAGTAAAAGTTTTTTCATAGTGATAAGGTTTAATTAGATTATAAAATGGGGAGCAAATATTGTGTTTTTTTTGATTGAAATTCAGCCGTTCAGCAATTAATAATGATTCTTAGTAATGAAATAAGTATAAAAAAAGAGGCTGTATCCTAAAAAGATACAGCCTCTGAGATATAGTGAGCAATGATTATTTTACTTCTTCAAAATCCACGTCAGTAACTTCCTGGTCCGAAGGTTTAGCCTGGTCCGGTCCAGGCTGACCTTGTTGTTCAGCGCCTGGTTGACCCGCTTCCTGAGTAGCTTTATACATTTCTTCACTGGCAGCCTGCCATACACTGTTTAATTCTGCCATCGAACTGTCAATACCTGCAATATCACGGTTTTTGTGTGCCTCGCGAAGTTTGTTCAGAGCTTGTTCAATAGGCTCTTTTTTATCAGCCGGAAGCTTATCGCCGAATTCCTTCAACTGGCGTTCGGTCTGGAATATCAATGAATCAGCAGTATTTATCTTGTCTACTTCTTCCTTGGCTTTACGGTCGGATTCAGCGTTAAGTTCTGCTTCTTCTCTCATTCGTTTGATATCGGCGTCGGTAAGTCCCGAAGATGCTTCGATACGGATTTGCTGCGACTTTCCAGTTCCTTTATCCTTTGCTGATACATGCAGTATACCATTGGCATCGATGTCGAAAGTAACTTCAACCTGTGGAATGCCACGCATAGCCGGTGGAATGCCATCGAGGTGGAAACGGCCCAAACTCTTGTTGCCGGTCGCCATCGGACGCTCACCCTGCAGGATATGAATTTCAACCGAAGGCTGATTATCTGAAGCAGTGCTGAATGTTTCCGATTTACGGGTTGGAATCGTAGTATTGGATTCTATAAGTTTGGTCATTACGCCGCCTAAGGTTTCAATACCTAAGGAAAGTGGCGTAACATCGAGTAACAATACATCCTTAACTTCACCAGAAAGAACACCGCCCTGGATTGCTGCTCCGATAGCTACAACTTCATCAGGATTAACTCCTTTTGATGGTGTTTTGCCAAAGAAATCTTCAACTGCTTTCTGTATAACCGGAACACGTGTTGACCCACCAACAAGTATTACTTCATCAATATCCGCATTGGTAAGTCCTGCATCGCGCATTGCATTGCGGCAAGGCTCTATTGTGTCACGAACCAGATCATCAATAAGCTGTTCGAATTTAGCTCTTGTCAAAGTACGTACAAGATGTTTAGGCATTCCGTCAACCGGCATAATATAAGGAAGGTTGATTTCGGTTGACGATGAACTTGAAAGTTCAATCTTAGCTTTTTCAGCAGCTTCTTTCAAACGTTGCATTGCCATAGCATCCTTATGAAGATCAATGCCTTCATCTTTTTTGAATTCTTCAGCTAACCAGTCAATAATACGGTGATCAAAATCATCCCCACCCAGGTGGGTGTTACCATTGGTTGATTTTACTTCAAATACGCCTTCGCCTAATTCAAGAATCGAAATATCAAAAGTACCTCCACCAAGATCGTAAACAGCTACCTTAATATCTTTATGTTTTTTATCCAATCCATAAGCCAAAGCAGCAGCTGTTGGTTCATTGATAATACGTTTTACGATTAGACCTGCAATTTCGCCGGCTTCTTTTGTTGCTTGGCGTTGCGAATCGCTGAAGTAAGCAGGAACTGTGATAACAGCCTCTGTAACAGTTGTTCCAAGATAATCTTCGGCAGTCTTTTTCATTTTTTGCAAAATGATTGCTGAAATTTCCTGCGGAGTATAGGTCCTGTCATCAATTTTTACACGTGCTGTGTTGTTGTCGCCTTTAACGACTGTAAAAGGCATACGCTTTATTTCTTTTGTAACCCTGTCATAGGTTTCACCCATAAATCGTTTTATCGACGAAACTGTTTTTGTTGGATTAGTGATTGATTGCCTTTTGGCAGGATCACCAACTTTACGTTCGCCATTTTCAGTAAAAGCAACTATTGAAGGGGTAGTACGTTTCCCTTCGCTGTTAGGAATTACTACTGGTTCGTTGCCTTCCATTACAGAAACGCATGAGTTAGTAGTTCCAAGATCGATACCAATTATTTTTCCCATTATATTCTATTTTTTTCTGTTATTCATTTTTTTGTTGACGATGACTGTATTTCAATCATTATGCCATTGCGTATTCAATTCCGATTATTATTTGCAAAAGAAGGCAGGCGGCTTTTTATTATCGGGTAAATAATCCTATAATAAAATGTAAATCAATACTATATGATAATTAGCAGTTACATTGGGAAAGTATGGCAAAATTGAAAATTCCGGATTGTCAGATGCATTTGAGTTGCTGACAAAACGGCAGAAAAGGGTATTTGCGTCACTAATTCAAGGCGGATACAGTTCTTCTGATGCATTTGAGATTTATGCTGACAAACAGACTAAAATTGTTCCTGCTTAATTAATACCTTATTTAATTGTTATTCTTTGTAATTTTGTATCCTTCAAATTCAGGCACCTTTTTTCATGACATCTGATTAAAAGTGATAAATCAGGTCAAATTCATCAATCAAAATAACATAGTCCATGTTAGCTAAACCAGCAGTTGTTTCGAAGGTTACCACCCATGTCCTCCAGGAGATGAAACACAGGGGTGTGAAAATTTCAATGCTTACGGGATATGATTATTCAATGGCCCGCTTGCTTGATAAAGCCGGAATCGATATTATTCTGGTTGGCGATTCCGCGTCCAATGTTATGGCGGGATTCAGCAGTACTTTGCCTATAACCCTCGATAATATGATTTATCATGCATCATCTGTAGTGAGAGCCGTTCACCGGGCTTTTGTTGTTGTTGATATGCCTTTTGGTACGTATCAGGGCAACTGGAAGGAAGCACTTTCGTCGGCAATCCGGATCATGAAAGAGTCGGGCGCTGATGCAGTTAAACTGGAAGGCGGTGTCGAAATTATTGAATCTGTCGAACGGATACTTTCAGCAGGTATCCCGGTTATGGGTCACCTGGGATTAACCCCGCAATCCATACATAAATTCGGAACATATGTGGTACGTGCCACAGATGAAAAAGAAGCACGCAAACTTGTTGAAGATGCACGATTACTCGAAAAAGCCGGTTGCTTTAGCATTGTACTGGAAAAAATACCTGCAGGTTTAGGCGAAGAAGTTGCGCGTAATGCCAAAATCCCGATTATTGGTATAGGAGCAGGCAGGGGCGTTGACGGACAAGTACTTGTTTTACATGATATGCTGGGAATCACGATGGAGTTTTCTCCAAGATTTCTGCGCCGGTACATGAACCTGAGTGAAGATATTGTAGCAGCCGTGCAGAATTATATTACTGATGTGAAAACCGTCGATTTCCCCAATGAAAGGGAACAATATTAAAACCCCGGATTCCATAACGAAGTTGTCAGAGGAAAACATCCTTTTTGAGGATAATCATATCATTGTAATCAACAAGATGCCTTCGCAGATAGTGCAGGGCGACAAAACCGGTGACAGGCCATTATCCGACCTGGTGAAAGATTACATAAAGGTTAAATACAAAAAATCAGGTGATGTGTTTTTGGGTGTGGTGCACAGGCTCGACCGACCTGTTAGTGGTGCAGTTATTTTCGCCCGAACCAGTAAGTCACTTACAAGGCTCAATGCACTTATAAAGAACAGGGAAATCCGCAAAACATATTGGGCGGTGGTAAAGAACAAGCCACCGAAAGAAAGTGATAACCTGGTTAATTTTCTTCGCCGCGATGAAGCCAGGAATAAGTCATTTATTACTGGTGAAAATAACCAGAATGCTCAAAGAGCTTCATTATCATATACCCTGGTCGGAAGCAGCGATAATTATTACCTGCTCCAGATTGATCTTCAAACTGGCCGTCATCATCAAATCAGGGCGCAACTTGCCGGTATAGGCTGTCCCATAAAGGGAGATTTAAAATATGGCTACCCGCGTTCAAATAGTGATGGCTCTATTCATCTGCACGCCCGAAAATTAAATTTCATTCATCCGGTGACGCTGAACCCGGTTTCGATTCTCGCATCAGCACCTGCCGACCCGGTTTGGGATTATTTTGAACAGAATTTCAATGACTTCTGATATTTTTACTCTTTTATTTCTCACTTAGTGTTCACAAAACACCAAATAATAGGTTTGGTATTTTCAAAAGAGTTCAACAAAAGGTTTTTTTTTTCATTATGGGACAGTTCTTTCAGGGAACTTTTCAATTTTGTGTTGTATATAATTGATAATCAAGATATAAATTAATAAGGCATATTGTTTGTTATTTGGTAAGCAGGGTTTAGGAAGCAACTTTTTCTATACCTATCTCACTACAAACTCAACAAACACCACTAGTATGTCTAAAAGAAATTATAAAACAGGATTTTTGACAAAGATATTATTCATAACAATAGTTATGGCATTTTACTTTGTGCCTGATTCTTTCGGCAGAGGTGGTTTGAAATTATATTCAGTCGGTATTAACTCAGTATGGAACTCATCATCAACCTGGTCATTAACAGAAAACGGTACAACAGCCGGAATCGTTCCTCAGAATAATGATACTGTTATTATTAATACCACTGTTTTACAAAATATTGATTTTACTTTCTCTGGAAATGGCGTTTTAGAAGTATTATCTACCGGTGTTTTAAACGGGAATAACCAAAGCCTGGTATTTTCAGGTAAATCTATTTTGAATTGCAATGGCGAGATTAAAATAAACAATCTTAGTATTAATGAGAATTCAACTTTCCTGGTTCAAAGCGAAGGAAATGCGTTAGTTAAAAATTCATTTGTTGTTAATTCCTTTTCCAATCATATCGTTACAGGAAAACTTTCTGTAACCGGGATTCTTACAATGGGGCCTTTAGTGAATATTTCCGGTAACGGTGCCATTCAATCAGCTAATTATGATGGAGCAGGTTCAGCTTTCGGTATTAATCCTGCTTCTTCAATCCCTGATGGCTCTTTGATTTCAGAATATAACTGGGTTGGAACACTGGATAACAACTGGAATGAACCTATGAACTGGGCAGGTAAAAAAGTACCTGGTAATAGTTCAAATATTTCGGTAATGTCATCGGTTCATAATCCTGAAATTACAGCTAAAGCATACTCCAATAATTTATTTGTTAACTCAGGATCTTCAATTACTGTTTACCCTAATGCAGTCTTTGAAATCGATGGAAATCTTTCTGTAATCGGAATCGGCAAATTTCTGTTAAAGAATACAATCACCGAAAAATCCTCGCTCGTACTTAACGGAGGTGTAACTGGCAAAATTCAAGCGGAATACCCGGTTTTAAAAGATCAAAAAATTCTTATTTCATCGCCGGTAGAATCAGCATTGTCGCAGACTTTTCTGAATATGTACCTGCGTACTTACGATGAGTCAGCTTCACAATGGGGTGAGTATATTGTACCAACCAACGATCCTATGCCTGTTATGCAGGGCTATGAACTTTATTCCTTAGCCAATGATACCAGGATATTTGAAGGTACACCTATCCACGATCAAAAATCATTTGTAATATCAAACTCCGGCAACGGACTCAATCTTACAGGAAATCCATTTACTTGTTTTATTGATTGGGAAAACAATGATGCATGGCAGCGTAATTCAATTGCTTCCGCCATATATTATCCTGATCCTTCAGGTTCCGGAAATTTCTCGGTTTATCTTCCAGGAGGAGACGATGCAGTTTCGCTTAATAACGGAAGCCGTTACATTGCTCCGATGCAGGGTTTCTTTGTAAAAGCAGGTAAAGATGGTGCGCTTACTGTAAATAAGAATTCAAGAGTAAGCAATACCAGTAAATCGAAAATAGGTTTAAAAAACAATTCAATTAAATTCAGACTTACCGACAGCAATGGGGCAACAGATGAAGCGATGTTCAGGGTAAATCAAAACGCCACCTATGGTTTTGATGATCAATTGGATGCAATTAAAATACAATGCAACTCAGATTCACCAGCTTTGGTTATTAAGTCTGATGATGATTTAAAATATGCTGTAAGTTCAATTCCTACAATAAACTCATCTCTTTCTATTCCTATGAATGTAGAGTGTTCAAAAGCCGGACAGTTCACTATTTCCGCAATTGGAGCTTCAGCATTTCAATATAGGTATCCTGTAATTCTTGAGGATAAGGTACTGAATACATTCACTGATTTGAGAGCCGATTCTGTTTATTCTTTTTATCAGCTTCCGGGAATGACTGCTGACAGGTTTGCAATCCATTTTAATTCAGCTCAGGGAGTTAGCGAACAAGTAACCACCCCAACCGACATAGCTGTTGCTCCCGGAGAAGTTATAATCAGCGGTGCAGATAACAGCGTATACAATGCATTTTTATATACTGTTGAAGGAAAACTTATAAGTTCATCCAAAGGAACTCTTTCTGAAGGTATTAGTCTTTCGACAGACAATGGAACAACCGGAATATGTGTATTGAAGGTCACAAACGGCATTCAAACAATCACCAAAAAAGTATTTACAAAGTAGGCTAGTAGGCTTTAAGAAATTCTAACAGGAAACATAAAATAAATGAGAAATTATAATACCCAGGGTCTGATGAAAAAACTTAATATCTTGTTGGCAGAAGATGATGAAATGATTGAGAAAATCACAACGTTCTATCTTAGACGCAATGGGCATGAAGTAGATGTTGCAAAAAACGGGAATGAAGCTGTAAGCAGATTCAAGGTTAAGGAATATGATCTTATTTTGATGGACATACAAATGCCCGAAATGGATGGCCTCCAGGCAGTGAAAGCAATCCGTAAAATCGAATTGGATTATCTGAAAAAAGGACATACAACCATAATAGCTATCACAACAAACCCTGATAAAGCGGAATGCCTGAAAGCAGGAGTTGATGGATACGCACAAAAGCCATTTAGTTTTGATGAGTTAAGCACATTATTCCGCGATTATAATCTGGTTTAGTTTTCATCTTAATTTTTCATCTTGATGTATTACAGCGGGGGTAAGTATTTACTCCCGCTTCTTATTTATATTTGCCAAGTTAATTACCTTCAACATGCGTTTTATAAAAATCCCATGTCTTTTTTCTTTTTTCTTCCTTTCGCTGTTTCCGGTATTGGTATTCGGACAGTATTATAATCTTGGTCAGGACCCGGCATCATTGAAGTGGCGGCAGATTCAAACCCCTCACTTTCGTTTAATTTACCCGGAAAACTTCGAACGGAAAGCCCAAGAAATGATCCCAACACTTGATTTCATAAATACGCGTGGCAATAAAACTCTGGATTATAATCCCAAACGAGTTCCATTTATACTTCACAATTACAATATTACGGCTAACGCATTAACGGTTTGGGCTCCTTCGCGTGTAGAACTTTACACCTGTCCTCCGCAGGATTTATATGCCCAGAAATGGATGGATCAACTTATGGTTCATGAGTACAGGCATGTGGTTCAAATTGACAGGACGAACCAGGGGTTCACGAAGGTTTTGTCGTGGTTTACTGGAGAACAGGCTGCCACCATGATCAATGGTGCGTTTGTGCCGGCCTGGTTTATGGAAGGTGATGCAGTGTGCACCGAAACGGCTCTTAGCCAATCTGGCAGAGGAAGAATTCCTTCGTTTGAAATGCTGTTACGTGCGCAGGTTACTCAAAAAGGTGCCTTTTCCTACGATAAAGCTGCATTGGGATCGTATAAAACGTTTGTCCCCAACCAGTATTCACTGGGATATACGCTGGTTGCAAATGTGCGCAGGAAATATGGCTACCAGGCCTGGGTTACGGCGCTTAACGAAGTGGCCCGCAAACCTTTTATAATAATGCCTTTCAACTATGGTTTGAAGAAAGCCACCGGTTTTGGAAAAGAAAAATTGTACAGCATGACTATGTCTGACATGGATAGCATGTGGAAATACCAGGATACGCAAACGCCAAAGACTAAATTTGATCAGCTTACCAGTATCAATAAAAAACAGTATGAAAATTATAAATTTCCAAAATACCTGAATGATTCCCTGGTTGTTTCCGAACTTACGAGTATGGATGATATTACACATTTTGTGATTTCAGGCCCTTGTGGGCATAAAAAAATATTGACAACGCCTGGTTTTTTGTCATCCGAACCATTTGCTATTGTGTTCAAGGAAGGATCAAATCAAGGGACCTCAATTCTAAATAGCAGCAATTCTAAAAGTAACTGTTTACTGGCCTGGACCGAAACAATAGATGATCCCAGGTGGCAGGAAAGGAATTATTCGGAAATCAGGATTTACGATTTTAATACAGCCAAAACCTGGTCGGTAAAAAGAAAGAGCCGGTATTTCGCTCCATCATTTTCTCCTGATGGATTTTCGCTGGCAGCTGTTAGTGTTGATCCAGAGAACAAAAGTTCCATTGTTTTAATTGATGTGCAAAGCGGCCGGGAAACAGAAACTATTCTTGAATCTGATTCCGATTTCTTTATGAATCCCTCCTGGTCGGAAGATGGATCGAAGATTGTTTTCACAAAACTTGATGATAATGGAAAGAGTATTGCATACTATGATTTGAAAAAACGAACTTCGACAACATTGATTCCTTCAACGTATATTGAAATCTCAAACCCAGTTTTTGCTCATGATTATGTATTATTCAACGGGTCATATTCTGGCATTGAAAATATTTATGCAATTCATATTGGGAAAAATGAAATCTTCCAGGTAACATCGGCTGAGTTCGGCGCAAGCAATGCCTCAGTAAGCCCGGATGGTAAAAAGATAGTTTATTCCAACTATTCTTCTTCTGGACATAACCTGGCAGAAATCGTATTTAATCCGGTTTCGTGGAAAAGATTGAATGAAATCCATGATTTTTCGCCATCACTTTACAAGCACCTGGTTAGTGAGGAAACTGTTTTCGCAAATCCAGCTGTAAAAGACAGTATTCAATATTCATCGAAGCCCTACAAAAAAGTAGAGCATCTGTTTAATTTTCACAGTTGGGCCCCGGCATACGTCAATTATATGACAGGCGAAAATGGAACAGGAGTGTCGTTTATGTCACAGAA
Source organism: uncultured Bacteroidales bacterium (assembly GCA_903913645.1). Classification (GTDB taxonomy): domain Bacteria; phylum Bacteroidota; class Bacteroidia; order Bacteroidales; family UBA4417; genus UBA4417. The sequence continues at coordinate 37,610 of CAIWMA010000276.1, forward strand.
TGAATTAAGTACGGTAACAACCGTTGTCGGTTATAAGTTTGATATAACCGAAAATACCGGGAAAGTAACAGCTAATGTGAGCTGGGCAGCCTGGTACCCAATTATTGATTTAAATACATCGTACGGTGCTCGTGCAGCATACTTTGGAGGAGGAGATACGGCAGTGAGGTATAATTTTAATGAAACGATTATCAGTGGAGGATTTACCTTGCCATTACTGTTTACCGGCGGAAGGTATTATAAAGGACTTCGTATTGGAGCACACACATCATTTTATGATGTTACTGATAACACATCTCCGGATAAAAAAAAATACACCGGAAACAGGTATTCTCTTGATTATAGTTTGAATTTCTATAGATACATTAAACAATCCGGGAAAGACTTATATCCGCGATGGGGACAATTCGTAACTGCAACTTTTCGTCATACCCCATTTGGAGATAATAACCTTGGAAGTATTTTTTCTTTTGGTGCCCGTGCTTATTTTCCAGGGATTATGCTGCACCATGGAATACGGATTGATGTAAATCATCAGATAAAAAAATACGGGCATTATGCATACAGCAACCAGATTGTTATGCCCCGGGGATATTTATCGGTTAATGATAGTGCATTAACATGTTACGCATTCAATTATAAATTTCCTGTTGTTTATCCCGATATTTCATTGGGGCCTGTTGTATACATCAAAAGGGTAAAAGCTAATTTGTTTTATGATGGTGGATTTGGATCAACTCGTGGTACGAAGCATAAACTGCAGTCAACCGGGGTTGAAATAACCGCCGATATGCATGTTCTGCGTTTTGTATTTCCGTTTGAAATTGGGCTCAGGTATGGGTATCGTCCCATTGAGAAGCAATATTTTACGGATTTCCTTTTTTCTGTAAATTTGTCGAATTAATTTAAAAATATCCCGAATGAGATTCCTGCTCAAATTACTCGTTACATCACTCGCTGTTTATTTTGGGGCGAAGTTAATTCCCGGCGTTGTTCTTGAGGGATTCCCGACAGCAATACTGGTTGCATTACTCATAGGATTCCTTAATGCTTTCCTGAAGCCCATTCTGGTTATTTTAACTATACCTATTACCCTGGTAACGTTCGGGCTCTTCCTGCTGGTCATAAACGCAGTAATAATTATGTTAGCTGATTATGCTTTAACCGGGTTTTCAGTACCCAGTTTTATCAAAGCAGTATTGTTTTCAATTATTGTTTCGGTGATTACCTGGATACTTGAGGCTATTGCGAATCCTAAGCCGAACAAGGAACAGGCAGAGTAAAACCCACTAAACCCTAACTCCAAAATCCTAATTCCTCGAATTATGCATCCCCACTTTATCACCGATCAGAAGGAAATTGATAAGATTATCAATAAATGCCAGGTATGTCATGTGAGTATGGTCGACGAAAACAACCTTCCATATGTACTTCCTTTTAATTTCGGATACAGCAACGGTATTATATTTCTGCACTCTTCGCAAAAAGGACATAAAATTGATATTCTGAAAAATAATCCATCCGTTTGTATCGCCTTTAGTACCGATCATCAATTGCGTTATCAAAGCGAACAAATGGCCTGCAGCTACAGCATGAAATACCGCAGCGTGCTTGCTTTTGGAAAAGTTGAGTTTTATGATGATCCGGATCAGAAGGTTGAGTCTTTCAACACGCTGATGGCACATTATACGGATCGCGAGTTTGAGTATGGCATGCCTTCCTTACGGGAAGTTTGTACGTATAAAGTGAAGGTGGAGAAGTTTACAGCAAAGATTTACGGATATTAGTAATTAGTGCTGAGTGCAGAGTTCTCAGCTCGGAGTGATTGGTTCTAAATTTCAGAATTATCTGGTTTTATGTACCTGTTGCGCAATCTTTTATAGGCAAAAGCAAAACCTGTTCCCAGAAGAATTCCCATTATCACGCCCATTAAAACATCTCCCGGATAATGCACTCCAAGATAAATCCGGCTGTAGGCGGTCAGAATAGCATAGGTTAATGAAACTGGAATAATGTATCTCCGCTTCTTTGCAATTAATGATATCATGAAAAAAGCCACGGCAAATGCATTCGACGAATGTGCCGAATAAAATCCATAAGTACCGCCCCGGTAATCGTTTACAATATGAACAAGTGATTGAAGATGTGGTTCTTGTGAAGGTCTGAGCCGTAAAACATTATCTTTTAACAGGTTGCAGACCTGATCAGAAACAGCGATCATAAGTGCAATTGTAATTAGTACAGTCCAGAAATGTTTTGGATACTGTTTGTACAATAACCAGACAAACCAAGCGTAAAGCGGAGCCCAGAAGAATTTATCACTGAAGAGCCACATCAGCGTATCAAAAAACGAGTTATGATGAGCGTTCAGAAAAAGAAACAGGCTTTCATCAATCGCTTTAAGAGTTTCCAGCATAATCTTATAATTTTATCAAAAGTAATAAAATCAATTGTGTGGAATGCCTAACGTATTCATAATAGCTTTTAGCTGATCAATAGTTACTACCGATCCGGTTACAATATCAAAATTGAAAATGGTGCTGAGAATTATGTGGGCTATATCTTCGGGATTTGAAAGCTTGCCTTCTTCATAAAGCCGGATAAATTTATCCCGTTCCGGAAACAGGTTTTCATCTGATGTCCTTATAAGTTCCTGCATCCCGGTTTCGATAATTCCCGGTGCAAGTGAGAATACCTTCGTTCCTTCAGTTTCAGCGTTTTGCTCAAGCCCGGCAACCTGGGTGAACATGTCAAGCCCGGCTTTTGAACTGCAATATACACTCCATCCGCTATAGGCAATAAATGACGCTCCGGAAGAAATATTCAGAATTACTTTCGGAATATCCAGGTCGGCGGTTTCGGTAAGGAAAACTGAACTTAATATCATCGGAGCCAGCAAGTTCAGATGCAGGTGTTTTTCGGCTAAAGCAAAATCGATGGATTTAATCGGCGAAACAGGCTCGAGCATTCCGGCATTATTTATCAGTGCAATCCTGTCGAATGGGCCTAAATGTATTTTACTGAAAACATTGTGGATAAACATTTCCGCTTCTTTACGAACGCTCAGATCGGCTTCAAAATAGAATAATGAAACATTTAGTGAGGCTGCAAGTTCTACCAGGTCCTCATTCATGGTTCTGGAAACGGCAAATAAAGTGTTGCCAGGTACGATAAGTTTGCGTAAAAGTGCTGCTCCGATTCCACGCGATGCCCCGGTAACGATATAGTAAGTCATAAATTTACATTTTTAAAAATGGATGGTGAAAATTGTGTCTGAAGGCAGTCTGAAATTGCTTTGCAAATATACAACAACTGAACATTATTAATGTTTTCATGTTGATTTATAACGAATTTATCTGGAATAAAAGAGTATAAAATATCTGAAGCAGAATATCTAAATCCCGAATTAAATATGAATAACGCTGTCTTTATTTTTGACTATCCTGTAAACGAACCAGTTCGGTCATATTCGCCAGGTTCGTTGGATCGCAAAAATCTGCAGGCTGAACTCGACCGGCTGAGTTCTACGCAAATAGAAATTCCTTTGATAATAGGAGGGAAAGAGGTATTTACCAATGATACGGATACAGTAACTATGCCTCATGACCATGGACATGTGTTGGCCCGTTACCACAAAGCGGGTGAAAAAGAAGTGAAAATGGCCATTGATGCTGCCCTGAAGGCACACCGTGAATGGGAATCTTTTTCCTGGTTCGAACGAGCTTCTGTTACCTTGAAAATTGCAGAACTCCTTTCGAAAAAATACAGGATGCTGATTAATGCAGCTACCATGCTCGGGCAGAGTAAGAGTGCCTACCAGGCTGAAATTGATGCTGCCTGCGAAACCATTGATTTTCTGCGTTTTAATGCCCATTATATATCCGATATTTATAACGAACAGCCGCATAGTGATCCCGGAATTATAAACCGGCTTGAGTATCGCCCATTAGAAGGATTTGTGTTTGCAGTTACACCTTTCAATTTTACGGCAATAGCTTCCAATCTTAATATGGCTCCGGTTTTGATGGGCAATACTACAATCTGGAAACCGGCAACAACGTCTATCCTCTCCAATTACATCCTTATGCAGGTTTTTAAAGAAGCCGGCTTACCCGACGGGGTGATTAATTTTATTCCGGGACAAGGCTCTGTTGTAGGAAACCAAGTGGTTGCAGATAAAAACTTTTCAGGATTGCATTTTACCGGAAGCAATGGAACTTTTAATAAGCTGTGGCAAAATACAGCAGCCAACTTGTCAAATTACCGTTCGTACCCAAGGATAGTAGGCGAAACAGGCGGTAAGGATTTTGTGCTGGTTCATCCAAGCGCTGGCGTTGATGAGGTTTCAACGGCATTGGTGCGGGGTGCGTTCGAATATCAGGGGCAAAAATGTTCGGCTGCTTCGCGAGCATATGTACCTGAAAGTATGTGGCCGGCAGTTAAGAATAGAGTAGGAGAGATGCTTGCAGAGATAAAAGTAGGCGATCCACGTGATTTCGGCAATTTTATGAATGCGGTTATTGATGAAAAATCGTTTGATAATATCAGTAACTATATAAGGAAAGCTAAAAATACCAGCGATGCCGAAGTTGTCTTTGGAGGAACCGGTGATAAATCGAAAGGGTATTTTGTTCAGCCTACTATAATCCAGGCTCACGATCCTCATTTTGTTACCATGACGGAGGAGATTTTCGGGCCGGTATTAACTGTTCATGTTTATAAAGATAAAGATTTTGACCAGACCGTACGACTTGTTGATGAAACCTCACCGTATGGATTAACCGGGTGTATTTTTGCCCAGGACCGAGGTGTCCTGGTAAAAGTTGCGGATGAACTGAAATATGCAGCGGGAAATTTCTATTTCAACGACAAGCCTACTGGTGCTGTTGTAGGGCAGCAACCCTTTGGCGGATCGAGGCAAAGCGGAACAAATGATAAAGCCGGGAGCCACCTTAATTTATTGCGATGGATCAGCCCGCGTACAATCAAGGAAACTCTGATTCCCCCGACAGATTATCGTTATCCGTTTATGAAGGAAGATAAATGCCACTGATTTGACGGGAGGAAAGAGGAAAATAGTAAAATAGAAAACAGGGAAATAGAAAGTAAAACAATTGATCCTTGTCCTCTTTTGAACTATAATGCTTTACCTTTGACAATTAACGATTGACAATTAGCTATTAATCAACAACGATTAACGATTAACCATTTTCTCTTAACCAATAATCATTTACCATTTTTCGAAAAACATGGAACAACACCGTAACGGCAAAATTCTGGCATTACTTTTTACCGGAGTATTAATGGGCGCTCTCGATATATCCATCGTGGGTCCGGCAATACCGGCAATAGAACAAACAATAAAAGTTGATCACCGTTTACTCAGCTGGATATTCAGTATTTATGTATTATTCAACCTGGTAGGAGTCACATTCCTGGCAAAACTTTCGGACCTGTTCGGGCGCCGTAATATTTACATCACATCTGTGGCCATATTTGCCCTCGGATCGGCAATCGTTTCACTGTCGGATGATATAACAGTGTTGCTTATTGGAAGGGCTGTCCAGGGATTTGGAGCCAGTGGTATTTTCCCTGTTGCCTCGGCTGTAATCGGCGACATATACCCGCCCGAAAAACGAGGCCGTACACTTGGTATGATAGGTGCAGTATTTGGAATTGCATTTATAATAGGACCTGTAATTGCAGGAGTATTGTTACTCTGGTTTAAATGGAATGCCCTCTTTCTTATAAACCTGCCGATTGCTGCTGTTGTTATTTTTTATTCTTGGCGATTACTCCCAACTAAAAAAAGCGATCTGAAACCGCATTTCGACTGGACCGGCATGGTGTTTATTGCTATACTGCTTTCATCTTTTGCGTATGGTATTAACAATATAGAAGCTACCGAAGGTATCAAAGCGATTTTATCAATAAATGTTTTCCCTTTCTTATTGATAACACTTATTACTTTGCCAGTATTTATTTTCCTTGAAAAACGATCTCCTTCACCGGTTGTTAAGATTGAATTGTTTGATATCAGGCAAATCCGTATTGTCGGGTTAATTGCTTTTGGAACAGGAATAATACAGGCAGTAACCATTTTTGTTCCTGAAATGGCAGTAAATGTATTTGGCGTGTCTACTTCACAGGCCAGTTTTATGCTTATTCCATTTGTACTGGCTATTGCTGTCGGTTCCCCGGTTGCCGGACGTTTGATTGACAAAATAGGTTCCCGTGCGATTGTAATGGCAGGTCTTATGCTTGCTGCAACCGGCTTGCTGTTTTTCTATTTTAATGCTGCCTCCAAAGTTCATTTTTATACTGCAGGAATCTTAATGGGTTTGGGTTCCGCCATGTTACAGGGTTCAGCCTTGCGTTACATTATGCTAAACGAAGTTCGGTCTTCGGAACGTGCGCTCGGGCAAGGTATTATTACACTGTTTACAAGCACCGGCCAAATGACTGGAGCCACGCTGATCGGGATTATTGTTGCATCTGTATCATCGAAACTGGATGGGTATTCAAAGAGTTTCCTAGTAATTGCCGTTATCGCACTTTCGGTGATGCTTGTGAGTTACAGGCTTAAAAGCAGGAGTGAAGAACTGGCGAGCGCTTCGGCAGCAACAGTATAATAAAATATAATGTTTGTTGTGTTTACAGTATATTGAATTTTGATGGATTGTTTTTTATTTTCAATCCTACATTCAGTCGCAATATCTCCTACTTTAAATTGCTCACGAAGGGTATTTCAACCTATAGGTTTTCAACTGAAACCTCAATAATGTTAATAACTTTTTATTAGGCATCGGGAAACATTTTGATAAATTTGTTTCTTATATTCTTTAATCCACATTTAATGGTTTAATAATATCATATTGTTGCGGATTAAAGCTTAAATTCTAATTTTGCAGCCGTTTTATCAGGAAAACAAACATGGTAAACCTTTAATAACAGATTATTTTTCAACAACCAACCAAAACCAATTTTACTAACCAAATCGTAACACAATGAGAAAATCAATCAATTTGATCAGACACACTCTTGGGCAGTTCCTGCTTATTGCTGTCTTTTTTATGACCGTGACTTTAGCTTTTGGGCAGGTCACAACTTCCGGTATCAGCGGAACTGTATCAGACTCAAAGGGCGAAACGTTACCCGGTGCAACAGTTGTAGCTATTCATACTCCGTCAGGATCGCAGTATGCTACTGTTACTAACGCACAGGGAAATTACAGTATCAACGGTATGCGTATCGGGGGTCCTTACAAAATTACTGTGACCTTTGTTGGTTATAAAGACCAGGTATCAGACAACCTGACAATGGCTCTCGGAGTAACATCCAACCTTAACGTTCAGCTGGTTGAAGCCAGTTCGTCATTAACCGGCGTAGAAGTTGTTTCGAACCGTAGCGATGTATTTAACTCTGATCGTACTGGTGCTGCCGCATCCTATAATGCAAGCAAAATTAATATGATGCCTACTATCGGCCGTACAATTAATGATGTTATAAAGTACAGTCCTTATGGCAACGGAAGTTCATTCGCGGGACAGGATTCGCGTTTTAATACATTTACAATTGATGGATCAGTATTCAATAATGGTTTTGGATTAGGTTCTTCAGCCCAGGCTGGCGGTCGTACCGGTACAACAGCTGTTTCGTTGGATGCTCTTGAAGAAATCCAGCTCAATGTTGCGCCTTTCGATGTTCGTCAATCCGGATTCTCAGGCGCAAGTATCAATGCAGTTACCAAGTCGGGTACCAATGAATTCCACGGATCAGGATATTATATTTTCCGTAACGATGGTATTGCAGGTAAAAAAGCTGATGGTCAAAAAATCACACCAGTGAAGATTGATGAGAAAACAGCAGGTTTAAGCATTGGCGGACCAATTATTAAAAATAAACTTTTCTTCTTCTTCAATGCCGAAAAATTTACCAGCAGCAAACCGGCTCTGGATTGGTCGTTGAACACAGGAGATGCAGCACAGACTGGAAACATTTCACGTACAACTCTTGCTGATATGACAGAGCTTGCTACATTTATGAAAACTAATTTTGGCCGTGATCTCGGTGCTCTTGATGGATTCAACAATGATGTAACCAGCCAGAAATTCCTTGTCAGGTTAGATTATAACATTAACAAAATCAACAAACTTTCCATCAGGTATTCACACCACAATTCGGAATCAGGCCAGGTAATAAGCAATAGCAGCAGTAGTAATACTGCAGGTAACGGCAACCGTAGTAACCTGGCTGACGCTATTTCACCACAAAATACTGGTTATAATATCCAGGATAATACACGTTCAATAGCTGTCGAATTAAACTCGAATGTAAGTAACAAATTTTCGAACAATTTTATTGCTACTTACAATAAACAGATTGAGGACAGGAATTATCTGACAGATGAGTTCCCAACCATTGATATTCTGAAAGACGGAAAAACTTATACTTCTGTTGGATTCGACCCGTTTACTCCTAGCAATAAACTGAACTACTCTACATTGAACTTTACTGATAACCTTACTTATTATATGGGTAAACAGACTTTCACTGCAGGTGTGTCGTACGAATATTACAAATCGAACAACGTATTCTATCCTTCATCGAACGGAGTTTATGTATATAACTCAATTGCTGATTTCGAAACTGCAGCTCTTGCTTCAAAAACTGATCCAAATAATCTTGTTTCACCTGTTTCTGTTGCCAGGTATAACCTCCGCTACTCACGTTTGCCAGGTGGAGCAGATCCTTTGCAAGTTTTGAAAGTTTCGACCTATAGCGCTTATGTACAGGATGAGTATAAAGCCACTCAGAAACTTACATTGGTAGGCGGATTCAGGTTTGATGTGTTTGATTATAACAACTCAACTGCTACCGATTTTAACAACTCTGTTGTTGAAGGTCTTACATACAAAGATGAGAATGGTGATAATTATAAAGTGAGCACTGGTGTATTCCCCAAAACACGTCTCCTCGTTTCACCTAGATTTGGATTCAACTTTGATGTATTAGGCGATAAATCCTTACAGGTTCGTGGAGGAACAGGATCATTTGTTTCCCGTATCCCACAGGTTCTGGTTTCAAACCAGTTAGGAAACAATGGAGTTAACACTGGTCTCATGAGCTATACCAATACAACAGCTTATCCTTTCAGGACTAATCCATCACAATTCTTACCTGCAACAACTCCTGATATAAGCACATTGCCTGCTTATGTAGTAAATGCTACTGATATGAACCTGAAGTACCCAACCATCTGGAAGACAAACGTAGCTGTTGACTATAAACTCCCATGGGGTCTTATTGCTACAGGTGAAGTTATTTATAACAAAACCATTGAAGGACTCAGGTATATTGATGCAAACTTAAAAGCTGCCGATCGCAGTTTTACAGGACCTGACACACGTGACAGGTTTCCTGGATCTGGAGTTTCAGGAAGCGGTTTAAATGCAGCCCGTTTCATTAACACTCAAACTACCAATGTATTTGTTGTAAAAAACACCAAAGAAGGTAGTTCTTATACATTAACCGCAAAACTGGAAAAAACGGCAGAAAAAGGATTAAGCGGATTTGTTGCTTATACCTATGGCGTTGCTAAAGATATCCAGTCTGTAGGAAGTACTGTACAGGCTAATATGCCTACAGTTGATGGACAGAACTATTTAAGCCTTGGTTATGCTGATAATGATGTAAGGAACCGTATCGTAGGTATGGTTAACTATAAGATTCAGTATGGCGATAAAACAGGTGGTGCAACAATTCTCACCGTAGGTGTTGTTTCGAACAGCGGAAGCAAAATTTCATATACTTATGGCAATGACTTTAATGGTGACGGCCAGAGCAATGACCTGATCTATGTTCCTAATTCAGCTTCAGAAATGACTTTTGCTTCTCTCACAGTTGGTAGCGGAGCTACTGCTCAGACTTTCACCCCTGCACAGCAACAAGCGGCCTATGATATCTATATCGACAACAATCCTTACCTGAAAGGCATTCGCGGTAAAGATGCAGAGCGTAATGGAGGTTATTTCCCTTGGTTAAACCGTATAAACTTCTCAGTTGTTCAGGAACTTTATGTAAAAGTAGGTCCTAAACAAATGAAAAATACAATTCAGTTCAGGTTTGATATTCTGAATGCTGGTAATATGCTGAACAACAAATGGGGCGTAGGTACCGTAAGTACAACAGCTTCACCTTTAACTGTTGCTTCAATAGATGCAAACGGACTTCCAACATACAAATTGGCTACCCAGGTTGTTTCTGTTGATGGAGTAAAATCAACTATTCTTATCAGGGATTCATTTGTTAAGAGTATTAATATTGACAATGTATGGCAGGCTCAATTTGGCATCCGTTACATTTTCTAAACAGTTAATGCGTTTTAAGAAAGCATCCGGGGAATCCCGGGTGCTTTTTTTATTCATTTGAATTACGATTTTTGACCGGTACTTATTCCTTTTATTATGCGAAAAATCCTTTTCCTTTTCGTGATTAACATTGTTGCTA
>CAIWMA010000277.1 GCA_903913645.1 uncultured Bacteroidales bacterium
CAGGACCCTGTGATATACAACACAGATAAAAATTCGTATTACCTGAATACAGGAACCTATCATGTTGTGAAATTTGTTAATAATCCTGATGACATCGAAATTATAGAAGAAGGTCGTGAAGTGCGATACGACGCAAGATTTGAGCCGCATGGAACCAATGTTAACTTTGCCAAGCTCCTGAAAAAGGAATTATATGTTCGTACGTACGAAAAAGGAGTTGAAGATGAAACCCTATCGTGTGGTACCGGGGTAACTGCTTCTGCCATTGCTGCTTCATTAAAATACGGGGGAAATTCATTTTATGTTAATACTGCCGGTGGAAGGTTATTCGTGAGTTTTGTGCGAACAGACGACACATTTAAAAATGTAAAACTTACAGGCCCTGCCAAACTTGTTTTTGAAGGCACAATCGAAATATAACTTCTATGATAGGTCCGAATTTGCTGCTCAGGGCGCCTGAGCCTGCCGATATTGACATTATTTTCCGCTGGGAAAACGATATGAGTATCTGGCATTTGGGCAATACTCTTACCCCCTATTCGAAGTTTGCTATTGAACAATTTGTGTTCAACACTGATAATGACATATTTGCCTCCAAGCAGCTGCGCCTGATGATCGATTGGCATTCGGCAGAAACTGCTACAAAGACAGTTGGCACTATCGATCTTTTCGATTTTGATCCACATAATAAAAGAGCAGGTATCGGAATATTGATTGACGAATCGACCAGGCGCAAAGGATTTGCACTCGAAGCGCTTAACCTTTTGATTACATATTGTTTCAAAACGCTCAATCTACATCAGTTGTATTGCAATATTGAAGAAAGCAACCTTGAAAGTATCAGCTTATTTAATAAAGCCGGTTTCACTTCCTGCGCCGTTAAGAAGGAATGGCTTCAAAGAGATGGAATATGGACAGATGAGTTGATGTTTCAATTGATAAATCAGGGTTTTGGGGTTAGGGGTTAAAGGAACTTGTGACTGGACCTGGTGACTGGTGACTCGAGACCAGAAACTTGAAACCAGAAACTTGAAACATAAAACGTGAAATTCGAAATTTGAAATTTGAACATTGGAAATCAACAGCAGGCAATAAAAATATAAAAGTCGCATTACTAACAGAAAAGACCTGAACTTATGCCTAATTATTATTCCAGTCGCCTGAAGCGCGAAAAGACACTATCCCGCCGGAGACAAATCTTCATGATTGTCATTGCATTACTTATCATGGCTGGTTCAATTTCAGGATACCTAGGTTACCGGATGATATACAAACCCAATGTATGGCTTAACGGGCAGCCTTCGGCCGCATTTAATATTAAATCAGGCTCTACCTGGGATGACGTTAAGCAAATGTTGTATAAAAACGGAACGATTATTCACCGCGAATCGTTTGAACGGCTTGCTGCCTTTATGAAATATCCTGATCATATCAAGTCGGGACATTATATTCTTAAAGAAGGCATGAGCAATAAACAGATCATTACAAAGCTGCGTTCCAAGCAGCAGGATCCTGTAAAACTTGTATTTAACAACATCCGGATTAAGGAAGAACTTGCCGGGCATATTGCCGAGCAACTTGAAACTGATTCTGTTTCACTTTTGAAATTGCTCAATGATGCTGAATACCTGAAAAATTTCGGGTTCACGACATCTAATATTATCAGCATGTTTATCCCAAATACCTATGAAGTTTACTGGGATATTACTCCAGAAAAATTCATGGAAAAGATGCATAAGGAATATATAGCTTTTTGGACTGATAAACGAAAAGCAAGATTAAAAGAAATAAGGCTCACAGAGTTAGAGGCAATCACAATGGCATCTATCGTAGAAAAGGAAACCAACCGGAATGATGAAAAACCCGATGTTGCCGGTGTGTATATGAACCGGTTGAGAGACGGATGGCTTCTGCAGGCTGATCCGACTTTGGTTTATGCATTGGGTGATTTCAGCATTAAGCGGGTGCTAAATGTTTATAAAACAATAGATTCTCCATACAATACCTATATGTACATTGGATTGCCTCCCGGACCAATCTGCCTGCCATCTATTTCGTCCATCGATGCAGTGCTTAATTACCGGCAACATCAATATATGTATTTCTGTGCCAGGGAGGATTTTTCGGGCTATCACAATTTTGCCGTAACGATGAATGAACACTTGCTGAATGCAGCCAAATACCAGCAGGCACTGAATCAGAAGGGAATCATGAAATAGGGAATGGGTAATAGGAAATGGAAAATTGCAAATAAAGGAATCCATTGCCCCGGCTGTAGGCCAGGATCGACAAGAGTAATTCATAAAAAACAGCTAAAACAAAATTGTTTATTGCAAAGTGTCATTTTCAAATAGTATTTTCCCAATTCCATAAAGTTCGCTCAATCAACTGAATATTACTGTAATTTATTTGACTATTAGTGCTGAAAATCAGGACCATATCCATAATTATACTTTTGCTTATTGGTACAGGCAAGGGAAATGTAATATTAGCACAGGAAGCTGATAGTTTAGGTTACAAATCCGATACTCTTAACAAGAAACGGCTCACTCTTATAACAGCTACAGGAGCAACACTTTATGCAGGCAGCATGATCGCCCTATACAGTTTATGGTATAAAGATTACCCGCAATCAGGTTTCCATATTTTCAACGATAACAATGAATGGCTTCAGATGGACAAAGCCGGGCATACCACTACTTCCTATTATATAGGTGTAATTGGGTACAGTGCGCTTCGCTGGTCGGGAGTTCCTGAGAAAAAAGCAATCTGGTATGGAGGCTTAACCGGATTAGTTTACCTCACCACGGTCGAAATGATGGATGGATTTTCTGAACAATGGGGATTTTCCCCCGGTGATATGGCCGCCAATACATTGGGTACAGCGCTTTTCATCAGCCAGCAATTAGCCTGGCACGAACAGAAATTCGTATTAAAATATTCGTTTCATGGTTCACCTTATGCCCAATATAACCCGGATAAGCTAGGCAGCACTTTGCCTCAACGCATGTTAAAGGATTACAATGGTCAGACATATTGGGTTTCAGCTAATATCAGCAGCCTTGGCCTGCAACACACCCGCTTCCCGAAATGGCTGAATATCGCCACAGGTTATGGAGCCGAAGGAATGACCGGTGCAAAAAGTAATCCTTCAGAAATAAACGGGGTTCCGGTTCCGTATTCAGAGCGATACCGGCAGTTTTATATAGCACCTGATATTGATTTAAGCCGAATTCCTGTAAAATCTAAAACGCTGAAACTTATTCTTAATACAATCGGATTTATAAAAATTCCGTTGCCAACACTGGAGTTTAATAAAAATGGGGTGAAGTTTCATCCTTTGTATTTTTAAAATTCATTTTATAAGAAATATCTAAAATTGCTACTATGATAAAAATATTATTATTAACTGTATTACTAGTTATATCGGTTTTCGCTTTTAGTCAATCTGCCAAATGTTTAAGAAACTACGATAAAGGAACAAAGGCAATTCAATCCAATAAATACAAGGAAGGCATCACGTATTTAACACTCTCAATTAATGAATTCCCAACTTCAAATGCCTATTTTAACAGGGCTGCAGCATATTCCTATTTAGGTGACACTTGCAATTTTTGCGCCGACTTAGTAAAAGCTTCAAAATTCCATGATTATGGTGCTTTAAATCTTTTTAATGAAAACTGTTTGTATTCAAAAAACGAAGTAAATGCGCCTGATTCTATCAAGTCGAAATATCCCGATATAATATCAATTGAAATTATTCACACTAAATGCAATACTGATAGTTTGATAAAATATGTGCATGACAATAATGGAAAGCAAACCAGTTCAATACAAATTACTGAAACTGATTCTTCTCCTGTTTTTACTATTGTTGAAGAAATGCCTTCATTTGTTGGCGGTGAGGATGCCAGAACCCGCTTTCTGGCAACGAACATAATTTATCCTGAAACAGCCACCAATCAAAGGATTCAAGGTACAGTTTATGTTTCTTTTATTATAAACGGAGAAGGATTTGTTACAGATGTCAAAATATTAAGAGGGATAGGTGGAGGATGCGATGAAGAAGCCGTACGTGTTGTACAAATGATGCCGAAATGGAATCCCGGCAGGCAAAATGGTAAAACAGTAAGAGTATTGTTCAATATGCCAATCGATTTCAGAATAAATTATCTGGGCAAAACCGAAACTGTTGATTACTATGGCGATGCATTAAACTACCTTATAACTGGCGACACCTGTAAATCATGCGAGGATCTGCTTTTAGCACAGAAGTCTGGTAATTTTTCAGCTTCTATGGTATATGAAAGAACTTGTTTAAACCATGATACTATATGGATGTCTGCGGATTCTATTTTAACGGAATATCCGGGCTACAGTTATACATTGGTTTCTTCGACTAAATGCAATAAAGAAAGTAGATATGCTTCTTATTACAACAAAAAAAATGAACGTATCACCAGCATTTACGATATAATGCCTGAATTTCCGGGAGGAGAAATTGCAAGATCGAAATTTTTACAGAATAATATCTTGTATCCAAAAGAAGCCGCAGAAAAAGGCATAGAAGGCACAGTTTATACCTCATTCGAAGTGAAGGCAACAGGTGAGATTTCAGATATCAAAATACTTAGAGGAGTTGGTGGAGGATGCACTGAAGAAGCTATCAGGGTACTTAAAAAGATGCCTAAATGGATACCAGCCACTCAAAAAGGGAAGCCTGTCCAGGTACTGTTTTACATGCCAATCTCATTTTCAATTTCAAAATAATATATACATATAATTCTAACATTCAAATCATTATTCCAAATACTATCTATCAATATGAAACAATACTTATCGTTAACAGTTCTTATTTTTCTTTCACAATTTGTTTATTGTCAATCTCCGGAAGCAGTAAAGAACTATGAAAAAGGTACTGAAGCTATTCAAGCAGAAAAGTTTCAGGAAGCAATTTTATTTTTAACAAAATCAATTGATGAATATCCCACAGCCGATGCCTATTTTAATCGAGCTGTTGCACATTCAAATATGTTTGACTCCTGCAATTTTTGTCTGGATCTTGCGAATGCATCAAATCTTGGTGACAAGGAAGCAGAAAAACTCTATTTTGAGGAATGTTTTGTTAATGACACAATCCGTGAAGTTGCTGACTCGATTTTCGAAGAGTATCCAGGTTATTCCTATTCGATTTCAAAGAGAACAGTATGCAGTGACCAAAAATACCGTACTTATCGAAATTCAAAAGGTGAAGATATTAAAAGCGTATGGTTGATAATGCCCACATATCCGGGCGGTGACATAAGAAGAAATAAGTTCCTTGCGGAAAACATTGTTTACCCTATGGATGCAGTAGAAAGAGGATATCAGGGTACTGTATACGTATCATTTGTAATAGAAAGTGATGGCAGGGTTTCAGATATTAAACTTCTGCGCGGACCGGGTGGAGGACTTAATGAAGAAGCATTGCGCGTTGTTGGCTTGATGCCTAAATGGAAACCCGGAACAAGAAAGGGTAAACCTGTAAAGGTATTGTTTAACATGCCAATTTATTTCAAACTCCAAGGTTAGATCAAAGACTCAGTGTATTTTGAATCGTTCGTGAAAGAAATTTTCCTTAAAAAGTTTGCTTGAATTCAGCAGGTGAAGCTTTATAATTTATTTTTTAATCGATTCATATCTTTTTCAGTAATAAAAGCATATCAAATAGCACTTGAATATTTTTGTCGAATCATCTATTTCCATAATTTTACTTTCTCAAAACCAATCACTGTAAACAAATGGATACCCGACGCCATTTTATCAAAGCCACAGGAATCGGCATAGCAGGTCTTACTTTAAGTCCGTACAGAAACATGTTTGCTAATCCTTTTTTAACTGAACCTGTTGATCTCAAAAGCCTGAGACCGGTTTCCGTGAAGAGAAATTTTGCCAGTAAATCGGTCGAAGAAACAATAGCAAGAGTTAAAAAAGATATTTCCGATCCCGAATTGGCGTGGCTGTTCGAAAACTGCTTTCCCAACACCCTTGATACTACAGTTACGTATAGTGAACCCGACGGAAAACCCGACACATTTGTAATTACCGGCGATATTCATGCGATGTGGCTGAGGGATTCGTCGGCACAAGTGTGGCCTTATCTTCCGCTTACCCGGCAGGATGAACCTTTGCGCAAACTTATTGCAGGTGTTATCAACAGGCAGGTGAAATGCATTCTGAAAGATCCGTATGCCAATGCTTTCCTTGATGGCGATGAAATTAGTGAATGGAAATCGGATATTACCGATATGAAGCCTGGTATTCATGAACGCAAATGGGAGATAGATTCCTTGTGTTACCCAATCAGGCTGGCTTATAATTACTGGAAAACTACCGGCGACACCTCGGTTTTCGACAGCAAATGGAACGACGCCATGGAATTGATTTATGGTACTTTCAGGACACAACAGCGAAAAGAAAGCCAGGGGCCCTATTCGTTTAAGCGCACCACAGCCTGGCAAACCGATACAGTTCCCGGTAACGGAATGGGAAATCCTATGAAGCCGGTTGGATTAATTTGCTCAGTTTTCAGGCCTTCCGATGATGCAACTACTTTCCTTTTCCTGATTCCTTCCAATTATTTCGCTGTTGTTTCATTACGTCAATTAAGTGAAATATGCGAAAATGTTACCGGCAATAAAGCCTTGGCTGCCCGAAGCCGGAAGTTGGCTGATGAAGTTGAACAGGCATTGAAACAACATTCAATAACCGACCACCTGGATTATGGAAAAGTGTTTATATATGAAGCAGATGGTTATGGCAACCACCTGATGATGGACGACAGTAATGTTCCCAGCCTGCTTGCCC
>CAIWMA010000278.1 GCA_903913645.1 uncultured Bacteroidales bacterium
GTAATATTTTGCTTTCAGTTCCAAAGATTATTGGTTATCAACGATTGCTTGGATTCTAAATTAATAATAGCCATAATCCTAAATACAACTAAAATGTTCGATATTTAGTTGATTCAAAATCAGGAATTTGTAAATTAATTTAGAAGGATAATGCTCAAACAAATAGTATTCAGAGCTCAGGAGTAAAACGAGAACAACATAATAATGTTTAAAGGTTTAAGACTGCATAATACATTATTAGCCAATGTTAGCTAGTAATTCAATAATGAACTGGTATCCCTTTTATAAATAATTGAATTAACATATCAAATTATTTATTCCATATTTACTTGATTTAAGATTTAAATCAGGCAAAATGTCGGAATTCGGTTGCTTCTGAAGTAATTTATCCGAAAATTAGGAAAGAATAGAGTGCTATGAGTAGGAGAGTAAAAAAGATAAACCGCAAAGAAACTTGAAATATACCAACATTGGTGGGATTAATTGAATCATCCATTCAATATTGTACTTTAATTTTTGCAAAAATATAGAACTAATTTTTGAAAATAATATGTTTGTGGGTTAAAAATTGCAAAAATGAATGTATAGTATCATAATATTAAATACATTATGTTGAAATTCAGATGATAACAATTGTCATGTTACGGTTTATCAGAAAATGTATCTTAGCGATTTGCAGTAAAAATATTTTACTGTTTTGAGGCTATTCAAATTTTAGCTCACTTTTAATAAGAAAAAGCCCATATTAAAAGTTCCTGACAAACCTTGATTTATACTACGATTTAATCCTAATCGTAATAACTAAACCACTATGAATTAGAAATCCATAGGTTGAAAAAGCGGTAAAAAATGAATTTTTTTAACTTTCTAATATCCAGTTACCCGTTTGAGCATTCGGTTTATCTCGATGATGTTCAAGATATTCCTGAACCATCTCATCTGTTATATTGCCTGTACTCCAAACTCCATACCCAACTGCCCAGAAATGTCGACCCCAATACTGTTTCCATAGCAAAGGAAACTCTTGCTGGAGAAGGCGTGATGTCCTACCCTTCAATTTCTTTACCAAATCACTTACGCTTAAGGATGGAGGATATTCAATATGCATGTGAACATGATCCTTACTTACAACTCCCTTTAGTATCTGAACATTCTCAGCATTACAGATTTGTACAACTAAATCCCTACAGCGTATCTGTACATCCCCTTTTAATACATGATAACGATACTTCGTCACACATACTATATGAGCACTCAAATGACTTACAGAATGTGAATTATGTCTATATTCTTCCATACTGTAAAACTAAAAAAATTATAGAAACTAAAGTTGCTGCAATAAATTGCAGGGTTTTAACCGATTTTTAAGATAATAAAATCTTAAGTAATAATAGAACTAGAATTAGATTATATACTTAAATTTTAAAGTACTAACCGTTATAATTTATATATCTATCTGATTGTGAAATTATTAGTGTAAATTTGGTTAATTGTTATTTTCTTGAAATCCCAAATCCGAAGTCAAGCTTCTGAAAAGATTTTAAATTAATGTTTTGATCTGCCTTCCTTGAAAAGTTTAAA
>CAIWMA010000279.1 GCA_903913645.1 uncultured Bacteroidales bacterium
CAACTTTGGCTGATTGGAAAGCCGGAAGCGTTTTAGCATCGGTAATAGAAATGATGCTCAGATCAGTAAATCCCGGATCTGCATTTATTCCTGTTGGCACTTGATTCAAAGTTTCCTGCTGCTTTTTAGTTCTCCAGGTATTTAAATCTTTTATCTGATTAACATTGAATCCATCAGAAAAGCTCCACCAGCAATTCCCTAAGTATTTGCCTGCTATATCGTTGCCCACAATAATTTCTTTCTTTCCTGCCAGTATATTATTGTAAAAAACAAAATCTTCGCTTACCGTGTATGGCGCATAACTTATAGCTGCATTTTTACTGTTATAAATAGTGTTATTGTAAACCTTGCAGTCTCTCAATGAATAGGTTTTATTGGCGCTCCAGATGTAAATACCGGCTTTTGCTGAAGAAACATTCCCATCATTAATGCTGATGTTGTAACGGATCGTATTATTTTCCCATGGTCCTGCTTTATCGTATTGAAACAGCCCGATACCACTTCCTTCGTTTTCGTATGAAAGACAATATTGAATAACCGAATTAGTAATACCGCCATCAAAATCAAAGCCACCGCCATCCTCACCGCCTTTAGAGGTTTTATTCCGGTACGACAGGCAATGTTCAATCGTAACACTATCGGCATCCCAGGCCCAGATTCCTACCGGCCCATTTCCAACACGGGGCATATCCCAACCATTATTTGTTGCAGTGCAATATGCAATTGTCACATTAGTGCATTGGCTTACAATAATTCCGTTGCCGCTGTGGTTATCCAAAATGGTGGGATCTCCCGGATTATTTTCGGACCTGCAATATCTTATGTCAATATTCCTGCAATCCGTTTTTAAATAATTTTCGCCATAAACTGAAATACCTGCATACCCGTTATCGTGTGCATAAACATTTTGCACTTCCGTGTTTGAACTATTGCGAAGCAGCAAACCTGATTTCTGGTAGCCCGAGACTTCAAGACTATCAATTTTACCATTGTTACAATAAGCGATAGTAACTCCGCTTTTGGTGTTGCCATTTTTTCGTCCTGCGCCTGTTACCATTATATTGCAAATGGTAAAATAGTTACACTTTTTTAGTACAATACCTTCATCACCAGCACTGTTAATTATTGCTTTTCCTTTGCCATATGAGCCTATAAATATTTTACCATCCTCTGTTCCTTTATCAAGAGAATCTAAACGCAGGGTTCCTGCAAAGTCAGCGCCGCCAAGCAGAAAAATGCTGTCGCCAGGATTGAAGTCGCTGTTGTTAATCTTGTCCAGAGACTTCCATGGTTTATTTAGTGATCCTGGATTATGATTGTCCCCGGCTGGGCTAACATAATAGCTTTTCCCCTGCCCTTTATCACTGGTTACATTTGTACCTTGACGATTACAGCCAAACATTAAAGCCAGCACAAAAACCAGAAAAAGAAAGTATTTAAATTTGGTGTTCATTTCTAATTTATTAAAATTCGTTTTGAAACTGTTGACGTACCCTGTTGAGCCTCTATTATGTAAATTCCTTTGGTCATTTGAAAGCCCGATGCTGAATATTTCTTAGATCCTACATTCTGCCAAAACTTACTAACTAGCTTTCCGGCAATATCATAGATAGAAAAATCCGTTCCCCTTTTTGAGTATGGCACAGAAATATCGAGTGTAAAAAATCCTTCTGAGACCGGGTTGGGGTAAACCTGAAAATAATCAGGTTGAATTGCATTTTCTGATGTACTTTCTACGAACTGGGATGCAGAATCCAACAAAGCAACCATTCCCTGTGCATACCACCGAGCCAGGTAATCATTGGGATGAAGTGGATTAACAACACAATCTTTGGGTTTTTTTCTATTGTAAATTGAATCACTCATGGTAGTCATATCCAGGTTTACGACACCATCGGTTTCCATAGATTGCAAGGCAGTATTGTACCCTTTCATGCGATCAGTATAATTTTTTAGGGTAGAGGGATCAGTCAGGTATTCCGGATCAAACAGCATATTCGACAAAAGCATAAACTCTGCATCCGGGCAGCTAGCCTTGATTTTAGCAATAGCAGCCTGCATATAAGCTTTAAAAGTTGAAGCATTGTAACTCCAGAAATCATTCATCCCCATGTCTAATATCACCAGGTCAGGTTGATAAGGATTAACATATTTATCGGCATATTTTGCGGCCCAATCACTTGTTGATCCGGGCAACGAGGCATTCATGACTTTAATATCACTGTATCCGTATATTTTTTGCAGTTCATACGCAAACAGGCTCACATATCCAGGCATGTAAGGAGTGCAAGCCGGAATATTATTGTCTCCACCGTAACCACTCACATTTAAACCCCTGGTGATGCTCATACCCAGGGCAACAATGGTAACCGGTTTTTTATTCCTCAGCTTTTGCATCAGATTTGGCATTTTATCTCCCTTGTATCCGAAAGCAGGACCTTTCCAACCGCTCCGATCCGGGACATAAGTAATTGTAATCCATTTCGATTGCAGGATATTCCAGTTATAATCTGCAAAATCCAGATCTGACTCTTTTGTGTAAGGCATAGCTGATGAACTGGTTTTCAATAGTGTCCGTCCATTTATTGTAAAATCCGTTCCCTGGCCAAAAACCTTCATCTGGTCGAAGCTTTTAACCGAGATAATATTTTCAGGTGTAAAAAGTAGCTTTCCGCTGATTTCTGTTGCACCGGTTTTTTGGTACATCAGAATTGTTTCGCTATAAATGGTATCAGCTGACCAGAACGGCTTTAAATATTGATCCAGATTGCATTGAGGTGTATTTTCAAAACCAGCAGTAAAAAAAACTTTGCTGAAAGTGTCGCCGTAAACGAACCCGGCATTTGAACTGCTGCTTTCAATACCTATTTGAATGTATTCAGTGTTGGCGGGTGTTTCGGTATATAGATTCCTCTCCTGGTAGGTAGTGTTTATTACTGCCTGTGACTTCTGTTCCATTATCAGAACAGAGTCGTGATCATAAAAACGCACAACAAGGTATCCTGAATTCGAACTGTTACTCACTTTAATATAAGCTTCAAACCACAAAATGGCAAGAGGATTTGCACTTACATTTTGAAATACTCCTCCCAGACCAGCGCCGATTTTTACGCATTTCGTTCCCTCCATCATGTTATTGATGTCGATACCAACTGTTCCGGATGTTGCCCAGCCTGTTATGCCGGATTCAAAACCCAGGTTAACCTGCGAAAAACCCCTTGAGGCAGCAGTATATAGAAGAACCAATAAGCACAAAAAAAACTTCTTTCGCATTTCTTATTGGATTATTAGTTTTTTGTTTACAGTCTCATGATCCTTTGAAATAAGCGAAACCAGATAGATGCCTCTGGGCAATGAATTACTTATTGATATGGTAAGATGATTATTTCCTGTTGTTTGTCCGTCAGTTTTATTTATGGTGTATAACAACCGGCCATCCAAGCTCAGAATTTTAATTTTCATATCAGAAATGCTCACTGAATCAGGCCATTCAATATTCAAATTTCCTTGCAAAAATGGATTAGGATAAATATTTATCCCATCGGTTTTATTGATTGGACGTTCCTTTATACCTGTCGAATTGGGTTTTTCAAAAACACCCATATCAAACGCATTACCTTGTTTTATCGAATTCCCGAAATAGTCGTGCTGCCCGGGATCAACATCAAAGAGCATTTTTAGATCAAGTCCTGCATCAATAACTTTCGAATCATCCTTAACTTGGTAATCTGAAGCAGAAGCAAGTATTAGTGGATCTGTAGCCGTTGATTTCCCGGGGTTTAAAAACTCTGGATCAACATACATCCCGACAATTTCTCCGTTATACATTTCCTGATTATTTTCCCTCGCCCACTGGTTAAAGTCCTTCTTCGACTCGATAATAAATTCGTTGTTAAGAGAATACCAGCAGTTTCCCTGAAAATTTTCATTCTGAATGCCATTATAAACGCTTTCGTCTTTCGAGACAAAAATGTTATTCCGAAAATTAAAATATCCATTAAAATGGTCAACAAAATTCAGAGCTGGTCCGCCAGAATTATATACTGCATTATTATAAAAGTCAAAATTCCGGAACTGGCCTGTGTTCAGGGTCCCATTCCAAAAGCAAACACTACCGATTCCTGAAACATTACCATCATTTTCACTTATGCAATATCGTATTGCATTATTTTCCCATTTTGTAGCACCCTGGTATTGATATACTCCATAACCAGCCCCCTGGTTATTGTAGGATAAGCAATACTGTATAAGAGAATTTGTTGTACCTCCGTCTAAATCAAATCCTAGACCATCACCTCCACCAACAGAAGTTTTATTGTCGTGGGCAATACAATATTGAATAACGGCACTATCCACCTCGGCAACCCAGATGCCACCGGGACCGTTTCCTGTCCTGGGCATATCCCAGCCATTGTTTGAGGCTTCGCAATATTCAACTATAATGTTACTGGCATTATAAACAATAATCCCATTACCACTATGATTCGTTAGTATAGTAGGATCGCCGGGATTATTATCGGCAATACAATTTCCAATGTAAATATTTGATTGTGAAGTTTTAGAATATCCGGAGACAGAAATGCCTGCATAGCCGTTATTATGTGCAAAGATGTTAGTGAAGTCGAGGTTTTTGCCATCCTGTTTTGATATAAGTCCGGAATGTTGGAATCCATTTATTTCGACACTATCAATCTGAATATCTGAACAAGAACTAAGGGAAATTCCATCACCTTTATTTCCTGTTTTGCGACCATCACCAATAAAATTGAGGTTTTTAATTGTA
>CAIWMA010000280.1 GCA_903913645.1 uncultured Bacteroidales bacterium
ACAGCGGTTCGAATCCGCTCGAAACCTCAGAAAAAGCCTCCTATCAGGGGGCTTTTGTCGTTTATAAAAGTAATTTATTCAGCTTTTTTGTAAACTATCGCTACTACAGTTTTATCGTCTCCACCCATATTAACCGTCATTCCATAAGGCCGTGAAGGGTCAATTTTGATTTGGTTCAACCCTGCTTTACCTGTAAGCTGCTCCCAAATGGTAACTGCCATATGCACACCGGTTCCTCCTGTAGGATGACCCCAGCCAATCAGGCCGCCAGTAGTATTCATTGGAATTTTTCCTGTACGAGAAGTATTTCCTGCAGCAACAAATGCAGCGCCTTCGCCATGAGCGGCAAAACCAAGAGCTTCAACAGCCAATATTCCTGCAATAGTAAAGCAATCGTGCAGTTCAACAGTTGCCAGTTGATCAATTGAAATCCCTGCGCCTGAAAGTGCCTGACTGATAGCTTCGCTCATGGTAGTGAGAACTGTTAGTTGGGGAGGATCTTCTGTAATATCATCGACGGCATGCCCCCACCCTACTATTTCGACTGCATCCGAGTAAGGTATAAAGGCACGCTCAAGTCCTTGGCAACTCATTACAGCAATACCGGAAGCTCCGTCACTAACCTTAGAACAGTCAAAAAAATTGAGATGCTCTGTAAACGATTTTGGATTTGGTTCGGTTAATGCTAATGCTTCAAGATCGTCAACGGTATTATGATGCTCCTGGGCTGTAGGGCACAGACGCGCATTTTCGATGGCATTCCGATACCAGCGGGCAAAACCTATGCGGGCAGTTTCACGGCCAAATTGCTTGTAATAAGCTCCTGCCCTGTCGCTGAATTGCCCCGGGAAAAAGTATGCGTGGCCGTCTTTTCGTTTGCTGAACCAGCCAGCGCCGGCAAGGATATCGGCACCGTAAATAGCCTTCACAGTATTCTGTACCTCCACTCCTAAGCAAAGAACAGAATCCGCGGTTCCTGCTAATACAGATTTCATTCCGGATATTAGAGCCAGTCCGCCTGAAGCACATGCTCCCTCAACACTGATTGAAGGTTTGAAGAGCAAGCCCTTGTCAATCATGGGTGAAAAAGCTCCAAGATGCGCCTGCTTATTAAAGCGCGCCGACATAAAATTGCCAACGACACTTTCGTCTACATTCTGAGCTCCTCCAAGTTGTGCGATTACTCCCTGCCCGGCTTCTTTAAGATAATGTTCCAGCCCAGGACGTTCCATGCGTGGATTAAATTCTTTGCGTCCGGTACCCATTGAAATAGTGTTGTACCCAGCAGCCATATAGATTTTACGCGATGGTTTTGTCATTTCAAAATATTTTTATCCGGTTACAAATAATCATTTATTGGGCCATAAGCATGAAAGAAACCAGTGAGTAAAACTTTATTTACATCATTGGGGTTGTGTGCTACGCCATCTGCGACCAGTTTGCGGGCTGTTTCGCGAGAGTTTAGAGCATAAGCCACAGCAAGTGAAGCACCTTCTGCTTCTGCTTCGTGCAAGGCCTTAAAAGCTGATTTCAGGATAGCATCTTTTTCACGAACTTTCACCAATACTTTCCATGGCAATACTTCAGCAGGGACATCTCCAAGCCACGTATTTGCCTTTTCGCAAAAAGCAGAAACTTCAATATAAGAACCCGATGGTTTATCGATAACACCAACTGGTTTGCCTTTTTCATATTTCAGGAAACCATTCTTCTGGCTTCCGTCGCTGAACTGTCCACCTTTTACGCCGCTGAGAACAAGTTCATCGAGCAGGCTGCTGTGTAATTTTTCGCTATGCATATGGGGCTGCATAACACGAAGTATAAACTGAATTACATCAAGTCCAACATAATCAACCAGCTGGAAGATACCCATAGGCCGCGACAGGAATTCGCGGGTAACACGGTCGACACAATAAACAGCTTCGTGCAAAGGCATCAGAGCAGAAAGACGTTCTGCTTCCGAAATTCCAAAAAGTGCATCACGCATAAAGTGACCATTGCCAATAAAGCCGGCAATATCATTCGAAGGAACCACAGTTTTCCGAAGATTAACAGCATATTGATTGGCAAACTCCACCATTTCTGAAGGATTTTCAGCTATAGTTATAAGTTCAACCAACTTTTGAATTGCCGGTGGATTATAGAAGTGAAATCCTAAAATTCGTCCATCCAAAGCTGCATTTTTATTTAGCCCACCGATAGGAACTGATGAAGTATTGGTAAAAAACCAGGGCTGCAAACTATTGTTTTTGCTGATCATCCGGAAAAGCTTTTCTTTGAGTGCCTGGTTTTCGCTCACGGCTTCGAACACAAGCAGGGAATTATATGCAGCTTCAATACGGGTAGTTGTTCGTACAATGCTCAAAACATCCTGTACATAGGCATCGATTATTTCCCTGTTTTCGATCAGGTTTGGCTGATCGGCATATACGCTGCGCAATGCCACTGCCTTTTTTTCAGCAGTTTTCAGAACCTGGGATCGTAAATATTTAACAAGTCCGGTGAGTCCTTCGTCGGAAGTATCGATTGCATTCAATACAAATGTTGTGCCTTTATTTTCAGGCTTCAGCATCTGATCTGCCATTTCTATAGCGGTAAGCAGAACTATTCCGCTACCCATTTTTCCGGCAGCACCGAGTACGGAAACTTTCTGGAGGCGATGTATATATTCCATTTTTTTTTCAGGGATTGGGGATTAGGAGTTGGGTTTTAGGGTAGAAGTGACGAAACTATTAATGGTTTTCCATTAACAATTTTTCCGCTTCACAAATTACCATTGCGGTTTCCGCTTCTCGAGAAAAGCTTTCATTCCCTCGGTACCTTGCTGACCAAAAAGCTGACCGAATGCCTGGGCTTCAAGAAGACTACCTTGTGCAAGCGAAACCTGGTAGCCCTGGCGGGCCACGAATTTCACACGTTTAACAGCCTCCGGCCCCCTGGTGGCAATAACACCTGCAATCAGAAACACCTCTTCCATTAGCTGATCCGGTTCTGTGACTTTCTGAACAAGTCCGATTCGCAGAGCATCAGCCGCAGTAAGCATTTCGCCAGTGGTTAACATATAAAGCGCATCACCCATGCCAACAAGTCGAGGTAATCGCTGCGTACCTGCATAACCGGGAATTAGCCCGAGATTAACTTCAGGCTGCCCGAATTTAGCGGTATTGGCTGCAATCCGAAAGTCGCATGCAAGTGCCAGTTCTAGTCCGCCACCCAGCGCAAATCCATTTATAGCAGCTATTACAGGAACAGCTATGGTTGAGAAACCTCTGAAGGTATTTTGTCCACGCAATGAGAATGCTTCGGCTTCCTCGGGTGTTTTATTCACCATTTCTGAAATATCGGCACCGGCAACAAATGCTTTTCCCATACCGGTAATCACAATTGCTGTTAATACAGGATTGGTAGCATCGTTGGCAATAAAATGATCCATTTCATCAAAAAAGGCAGTGTTGAGCGCATTCAGGCTTTCAGGACGATTGATGGTAACGAGCAGCATGCTGCCGCGGAGCTCAGGTTGAAGAATTTTATATTCCATTGATTACGTTATAAACAGGCGAGGATGGTCCTGAAAATGAAACAGAAACAAATATAATTATATTTCTATATGAGAAACAATTCAGAATAAAGAAAGTTAGTCTGTTTTCATTTGCCGGGATAGATAATATTTAAGAAATTCAGGGCGAAGAACATAAAAAAATCCTCTAACGGAATTACAAATTCCAAACTCTCTGGAGCGGGATTACAAATCCCGCTCAGCTTAAATCACACTCAGCTTTATTTAATAAAGACCCTTCACCCTTGGCTTTCCTGCTATAAAATCTTTCAGGTAAAAGGGTTCGCAATAAGCGACATCTGCGAAATTATTATTCGCAAATTCCTTTTCTGCCAGCATGCAAATTGCCACTGCCGACAGGTTAATATTATCTAAAAAAGTATAGTTGTCCTTCATTTCAAATAGTGAGTTGCACTTGGAAGCGCCATCCCCAAAATAAATGATCTCTTTCCCTGAAAATGATTCAAATGAATTTCCGGTAACAACATGAGCATTTATCGGTTCAATGACCATTAGGTTATTGTCGAATACAGCCGTATAAACTTCCATCCGCCGAGCATCCAGCATAGGTACCAGCAAAATATTTTCGATATTTTTTCCTTGCCCAGTACAAATCTGCAGAGCTTGCCAGGCCAATGATTTCAGAGTATCGACGGCAATAAATGGTTTGTCGAGTGCATAACATAATCCCTTGGCTGAAGAAACGCCGATCCGCAACCCGGTATAAGAGCCCGGGCCCATACTTACAGCAAATGCATCAACCTGGTTATAGGCAAATCCCGATTCAGCAAATACTTCGGCAATATAGGTTGTAAGTGAGGATGAATGATCCCTGGCACCAACCGATTCGCGCATGGCAAGTTGTTTCCCATCCCTGGCCAATACTACAGAACAAATGGATGTAGCCGTTTCGATTCCTAAAATTAATGCCATTGCAGAAGAATTAATGCGAATGCAAATTTACATAGTTGTAAAATAAGAAAGGCCCGTTTCCGGGCCTTTCTCTAAAATATAGTATTTCTTACTTTTTCTCATCGGTATACAAATCCTTTGGATCAGTCTTTTTCACCTTATCACCATCCTTCAGTTTTTTGGAAACTGCCCTGTACGGAGCCGTAATAATTTCCTGTCCTTCTTTCAGCCCATCAATGATCTGGATATAGGAATTATCCTGAATCCCAGTTTTAACTTTCTGCATTTTTGCAACACCATTATCATAAAGGAAAACATATTCCTGAACAACTTCAATTTTCTTTTTCGTGTTTGCGTTATCCTGTTCCGGCTGTTCTTTTTCTTCCATTTTTGGAGCTGTCTTGGTAGTATCTGCTCTTGTAGTAACTGCCTGTATTGGAAGAGTCAGAACATTTACGACACTTTTGGTCTGGATATCAACGGTAGCTGACATACCTGGGCGGAAAGGGGAATCATTTGGTTTATCCGCTCTAATCAGGTCCTTGTATGAATCAAGAAGTATACGGATTTTTACATCGAAATTGGTAACCTGGTCGGCACTCACGCCAACGGTATTAGCAGAAGTGCTTATTTCGGTAACAATTCCTTTGAATTTCCGGTTCTGATATGCATCTACCTCCACAAAGGCGGTATCGTTTAACTTTACCCTAACAATATCGTTTTCGTTGACGCTCACTTTAACTTCCATAGTCAACAAATTGGCAATCCTGAGGATTTCTGTTCCTGAGCCGAACTGAGAAGCTCCGGCAACACGTTCGCCTTTTTCAATATTCAGTTTCGAAACAGTGCCTTCAACAGGAGCATAAATGGATGTTTTTGAAAGATTTTCTTTCGATTCCTTTACACCAGCTTCGGCATTTTTAACATTGAATGCTGCAGCTTTAATACTTTCCTGTCCGGCCTCAACCTGGGCCTGGGCAACTTCGAAATTAGCTTTCGAGGTTTCATATTCGGCATCCGATATGGTTTTTTGTGAATGCAATTTTTCATTGCGTTCGTATGAGCTCTTTGCATTGATAAACTGCGAATTTATCTGTGCCAGCTGAGCCTTCGAATTGGCCAGGTTAGCCTGTGAAGAGTTAAGTGCGGCTACCGTGCGATCATAATTGGACAAATATATTTCAGGATTTATTTTTGCCAGCAATTGTCCGGCTTTTATCAGGTCGCCTTCTTTTACATACAACTCAATAATTTCACCTGATACATCGGGAGAAAGCTTCACCTCTTTTTCGGGAGCAATTTTTCCGTTGGCCGAAACAACTTCGACAATGGTCCGTTTGGTAACTTTTTCAGTTGCTATTTTTGTTTCCTCAGGTTTTCCTATGAGCCCCTTCTTTTTGGCAATAATACCACCTATAAGTGCTACAACTACAACTATAATAAGTATCCAGATAATTCTTTTCTTGGTAAACATTGTTTGATATGTATTAATTTATGTTTCGGTTTTTTATCTTTTAATTGAAATACGTCTACTTTATTTCCGTTTAAGAGTAATAGGTTTACCCATATAGAAATCAAGAACAGTGCTCTTGAAAATAAATTCATACTTGGCCCTGATCTGATCCGACTCGGCTTTTTCAAAATCCTTTTTCGAATTATTATAATCCACTGAATTCATGGATCCAACATTAAATTTCTGCTCAGCATACCTGTATGATTCCTTTGCAGCATCTACCCCGGTGGTAGAAGCCTGGTAATTGTTAAGAGCCGCATGGGCGTCAGCATAAGCCTGTTGAATAGTTTTACGAAGGTCCAGTTTGCTGAGTTCGAGGTTGTATTTAGTATTCTCAACATTAATCTTAGCGCGGCTGATATTTGTACGGGCTGACCAACCGTTAAATATCGGAACATTCAGGTTGAGTGATACCGACTTGTTAAAATTGTCTTTAAACTGATTATTGAATGCTTTGGTTTCATAAACTGATGTTCCGGCAAAAGTCCAGACATATTGTTCCGGCTGTCCATTTGCACCAGGTATAAAAGCTGCTGGTGGTGTTTTGGTAACATCAGGAATATAAGAAGTATAACTTTTAAGAACCTGGGCAGCACCGGAATATCCGGATCCAATGGAGCCCTGCAGGGTAAGTGTAGGCGACTGGCCACTCTGGGCCAATGATAAACCTAATTCGGAGCTTTTCACTTTTGCTTCGGCACTCTTGATCTGAGGCTGTGTTTCGAGTGCAAAACCAAAAATCTGTTCAGCTGTAAGTGCTAATTGTTGCTGAGCACCAAGTTCGAGGTCGGGCGACTCAATCTCAAAACCTTCGGCTGTGGGCAAATCAAGCATCTGAACCAGGGTAAGGTAGGATATGTCGAGGTTATTGTGCGCACTTACAACCTGCGAGTTTTCCAGTGCCCGTTGAGCCTCAAGGGTATAAAAATCACCCTGTGCCAAAGCCCCGGCATCAACAAGTTTTTTTAATCTTTCAGACTGTAATTCAGTGGCTTTTAACTGGTTTTCAGCAGTTCTTACCAATTCTTTGTAATACAATATCTGTAAATACCCGGTCGCTATCTGCAACGTGACATCATCCATAAATTTATCCTTGTCGTACTGCGATGCTTCGAGGTCAACTTTGCGTTGCTTAACCTGGTTAATTTTCTGGAATCCCTGGAAAAGAGACACGGATGATCCAAGGTAAAAGTTATCAGTTTGTACCCTGTCTGTTGCAAAATTGTTAGTATACCGGTCAACAGTCTGGCCAAAGTTATACCCATGACTTGCCCCGGCATTTAATGAAGGCAGCATGCTAAGTTTATCCTGTTGTAGCATCGCTTCCTGGTTTTTAACCTGCAGGAGCTGTTGTTTTACCTGGATATTGTTTGTCAGCGCATACTCGACACATTTCTCAATGGTCCATACTTCCTGTGCTTTCAGTATATTTACAAGCACAAGGCAACAAATTATTAAAAAATATTTTCTCATGGAAAACAGGTTATAGTTCCTAATTTTAGTTAGTGTATATGATATTGAATTAATTTTACAAAGTTATTGTAACTATTGTACAAACATATGATGAAACCAATTTTAATTGCATTTTTAACATTATTTTTTCTATTAAACAGCCGAAGCAATGTTTTTGCTCAATTTACTGAAAAAGAAAACCCGAAAACGACCTTATACAGCGATACAATCGATGCTGTACATTATGGCATTCATTTAACGGATATCAATCTGACGAAAAAAACGATAGAAGGTTACACTGAAATCCAATTGGTTTCGAAAACCAGGAACCTCTCAACTTTAAAACTGGAACTTGCCAGCCTTTCGGTTGATTCTGTTTTTATTTCAGAAATCAAAAACAATAACTTCAGCCATGTCGGAAATCGGATCAGCATTACGCTTAAAAGAGCAATAAATCGAGGTGATACACTACGGGCATTAATTTATTATCATGGCCACCCTTTTGTTGATCCAAGCGGCTGGGGAGGATTTCATTTTTCGGGTGATTATGCACTTAACCTGGGTGTAGGTTTTGATGCCATACCACACAACCTGGGAAAAGCCTGGTTTCCGTGTATCGATGATTTCCACGACAGGGCTTTGTTTGATGTGTATCTCTCCGTAACAAACGACAAAAAAGCTATAAGCGGCGGTACTTTAATAAATGTTACTGAACATAATAACAATACTTCTACCTGGCACTGGAAAACAAAATATACGCTTCCAACCTACCTGATCTCAGCCACAACCGGCAGGTACGAATTTGTTGAGGAC
This sequence comes from uncultured Bacteroidales bacterium, assembly GCA_903913645.1. Lineage (GTDB taxonomy): Bacteria > Bacteroidota > Bacteroidia > Bacteroidales > UBA4417 > UBA4417. The sequence goes on from CAIWMA010000280.1 coordinate 8,247, forward strand.
ACGTATAATGGTTTGAAAGAAAGAATTCCAATTACTTACTATTGCCGACCTTCGGATAAGGAAAAAACAGCAAGCACTTTTATAAATTTGAAAAGCATCCTCCGCGTTTTTGAAACTTATTTCGGTCCATATCCATTTGAAAGGATTGGTTATACAGGAACACCAGGAGGACTGGGAGCTATGGAACATGCTTCAAATATCAGTTATCCCTTTTCGGGATGGACTGGAAGCACTGACAATGAATGGTGGTATGCCCATGAACTATCGCATATGTGGTTTGGAGATCAGGTTACCTGTGCTTCCGCTGAAGACATGTGGCTTAACGAAGGCTGGGCCGTGTGGTGTGAATCATTGTACCGCGAAGGAATTTACGGGAAACAGGCTTACAAGGATAATATTCGCACCAAACTTAAGGATGTGTTGCAAAAAACCGATTTAACTGATGGAGGCTATTTCGCCTTATATGGAATCCCTCAAACAATAACTTATGGAAGCACGGTTTACCAGAAAGGCGGACAAGTTGCGCATACGTTGCGTGGATATATGGGCGACAGTTTATTTTTCGGCGGAGTAAAAGCCTACCTGCAAAAATATGCGTACAATTACGCTTCTACTTACGATTTGCGCGATTTCCTTTCAACTTATAGTGGTATTGATTTAAAACCTTTCTTCGAAGCCTGGGTTTTCACACCCGGATTTCCGCATTTCTCAATTGATTCAACGGTTACTATAAATTCAAAAAGCGGTTATAATAGCACCGTTTTTATCCGGCAGAAACTAAAAGGCAGAACACAATATGCAAATGCCAATCACCTGGAAATAACATTTATGGATAGCTCATGGCATAAATTCACAGACACGATTGTGTTTTCGGGTGCTGCCAGGAATAAAACTTTTCATCTGCCGTTCGCCCCTGCACTGGTAATGGTTGATATGGATGAAAAAATTTCGGATGCCACCACAGATGAATTTAAGACCATAAAAAGTACTGGCGAATTTGAGTTCAGGCAAACTTTCTGCAAACTCAATGTGAAACAAATTGCTGATTCGGCCTTGGTTCGTATTACGCATAGCTGGGTAGCTCCTGATAGTTTGAATCTACTTCAACCCGGAATTCATATTTCCTATACTCGGTACTGGACAGTTGATGGTATTTTTCCATCAGGATTTCAAGCAACAGGAGAATTTACATACAAGGCATCAGCTACCCTCGACAAAAAGTTACTGGCAGATTCCGGGGATTCGCTTATAATGCTTCACAGGCCTGGTGCTGGTCAGCGATGGGAGCGAACTTCTTTTATTCGAAGGGGCTCAAAGACTGAAGGCTCCATAACAATTGATCATTTGCAGAAAGGCGAATATGCTTTAGGTTTTGTTGACTCGCAATACATTGATAAAACTAAAAAATAAGTCAACTTTTCCTAAAACCACCAGGCAAACACAGTTATCGATTTTGATTTTATCATCCCGAATTTCAACGCCATAACTTCACAAGTTTATGATAGAAAAGTATTTTGCTGACCTCCGGGATGCGTTTGAGAAAAACGCAGATCCATCCATAGCCGCAGGCGCCAAAACCTATATGCGCAATCTTTCTGAATTTTACGGATTGCCGTCACCCTTGCGCAGGCAATTAACCAAAGAGTTTATAGCCAAATCAGGTTATCCGCCTTACGAACAGCTTGATAAAATGGTCCGCTTCGCGTGGGAACAGCCTCAGCGGGAATGGCAATATGTTGCCATGGAAATTTTGGAAAAATTCAATAAAAAGGCAGATCAAAGTATTCTTAACCTGGTGGAGTGGATGATAATGAATAAATCGTGGTGGGATTCAGTTGATTTTATAGCTCCAAATATTGCCGGCGCTGTATTTAAAAAATACCCGGAAATCAAAATGCAGTATATCGAAAAGTGGATGCAATCCGGAAATATTTGGTTACAGCGCTCCTGCCTTTTACACCAGTTACGCGATAATAAAACCGCCGACCGCGATTTGCTTTTCAACCTTTGCGACCGCCTGTCCGCTCACCCTGATTTCTTTATACGCAAAGCTATTGGCTGGTCGCTCAGGCAGTATTCAAAAGCATTTCCGGAAGCCGTTATTGACTTTGTAAACACCCACAAACTCAGTAACCTGAGCCACAAGGAAGCGCTGAAAGTGATCAATAGGGAAGGTTAAATTCAATTTCCTGAAGTTATATCGAAAATGGACATTTTTTGAAATTCCTGGTCCAAAACTCCAAAAATCAAATTTCAGTTAAAAATATATGAAAATCCCAGACTTGGGATTTGGAACCTGACATTTGATTCTTGAGGCTTAAAAACCGCGGTTTTTTACTAAGTTCTAAATTTATGAGGCTGCGTTCTCAGTAACCAGCTTAAAACCAATCCCATGAACATTGATCAGTTCTACAGAAGTATCTTCTTTAAGGTATTTGCGAATTTTGGCGATATAAACATCCATGCTTCGTGCATTGAAATAGCTGTCGTTTTGCCAGATCCGGTTCAGCGCAAAGCTGCGGTCGACAACCTGGTTCACATGCTCGCACAATATTTTCAATAGCTCAGCTTCCTTGCTGGTAAGTTTCTGATCTTCTCCGTTAAGATGAAGATTCTGATGGTTATAATCGAATACAAAATTACCCAGTGTAAAAACACCTTTATCTGTTTTTCCATCAGTAATTTTAGCCGAACGCCTGAGAATGGCTTCGATACGGGCAAGCAGTTCATCCATGCTGAAAGGCTTGGTAAGGTAGTCGTCGCCACCCGCCTGAAAGCCTTTTAGTTTATCTTCTTCCAGCGATTTGGCGGTAAGGAACAAGATAGGAATCTGGGTATCCACTTTGCGGATATCCTTTGCAAGCGTAAACCCGTCTTTAATCGGCATCATTACATCAACAACACAAAAATCGAAGGATTCCTTGCTGAAAATCTCCAATGCTTCGAGTCCGTTTACGCAAAGCCGGGGAGCATATCCTTTTGCTTCGAGGTAGGTGCGCAGAATAGTGCCAAGATTACGGTCGTCTTCGGCAAGCAGAATCTTTATTTTCTCGTTTTCCATATCCGGTATTATTAATGTTTAAATCCTTGTATAAATTTGATCGTGATTTTTTCTGACTAAGTCTATTTTGTTTTTCCCGACTTGCTTTGTTCAGGAATTACGTAGGGTAGAAACATTGTAAAAGTACTACCTTTTCCGGGTTCGCTTTCAACTGATATTGAACCACCATGTTTTTCGACAATAAATTTAACATAACTAAGCCCCAGACCGAATCCTTTTACATTGTGAACATCGCCGGTGGGAATACGGTACAGTTTTTCGAAAATCCTTTTCAGGTTGGCTTTGCTGATTCCCATTCCTTTGTCGTGAACACGGATATAAATGCCATTTTCAGCATCAGCAGTCGAAACCAGTATCTGTGGTTTCCTGGGCGAATATTTATTGGCATTGTCGAGCAAGTTAAAAATAACATTCGACAAGTGAACTTTATCTGCTTTGATTAATGGGTGTTCTGCTTTAAGTGACTGCGTAATTACACCGTCACGTATCTCTATCTGTATGGCAATTTTATGAATAGCATCCGCAATAAGCATATGCATATCAATGGCTTCGGGCCGGAGATGGAGGTTGCCCTTTTCCAGAATTGCCGTCTGAAGGATTTTTTCAGCCATTTCGCCAAGACGATGATTTTCGTCGCCGATAATGTTTATATAGTCAGCATACATCTCGTTGCTCCGCGGTATATCTTTATCCGAAAGAGCCTGGCACGCCAGCGAAATGGTCGAAATCGGTGTCTTGAACTCATGGGTCATATTATTGATAAAGTCATTCTTGAGTTCCGAAAGTTTTCGTTGCCTGATAATGGTGAAAACCGAATAACTGAAAGCCGCAATTATTACCAGTATGAGCAATAAAGAAACAATCATCATTCCCCAAAGACTTTGGAGATTGTACTTTGATTGTTGTGGAAAATATAGCAGCAGAAAATCGCGTGTTGCAATGCCACTTCCCGAAAACAAAGGAAAAGATAAACCCTTGAAAAGAAATTCATCCTGATACTTACCGGTTTTTTTGAGAACTATTTTATTGCGGTCAGGGCTAAAAACTCCGAATTCGTAATCAATCCTGATTCCTTTGTTTGCGAATTCCTGCCTGAGTAATGTGTCGATCAAACCAGAGGAAATCTTTGTTTCTATGTCCTTATTTCCATCTTCACCCAGGGTCTGATTCATTAAATAATTCAGCATAAACTGCTTGCGCACGGCGGTTACTTCGGAATAGCTTTCTGAAATATTGGCAGGTACAGTGCCTGGCAAATTCTTATCTGTATCGTTCGATTGTGGCTGGTTCTTTCCTGACGAAGCAACTATGTTACCTTCCACAGCCGGCTGTTTTGCCATTTGAATACCTTCAGTATCTGGATTCGCTGTATTTTCTAAGTCTTTGTTATTTGAAAGAACGGCATTTGTATCGTGTAAAAATTGCAATGAACTGTTTGTGGTACGTCGAGTAATTTCGATAGTTTCGAGATTTACCAAAGCTATATTTACCGCTTCGTCGATACTGCGCCTGAAATTGGCTTCCCTGAGTTGCAATGAATTTTTTATCCAATAAACCTGAATACCAATAAATACAGCCATTGCGACTGACATGATGACTATCAATAAAACCAGTAATTGCTTTTTCACCCGATTTGTATAAGTTTCTATCCTTTTCCTGCCAACGACAGGAAGATTGCATTCTGAATTAAGCTTTTCCGGCAATGACCTTACTTCGGTCCCCCCTAATGAATTAACCTGTGTTCATACTAAAGTGCAATCAGCAGGCTTTATAGCTGCTGCAAATTTATAGTGACTTACAATCAGTTAAATACATGCTTAACATAATTTAACGTTCTTTTACTTTCGTTAACATCCCATGCTGATTCCCGGTCGTACTTTTGTATCGGTTAGTTGAACAAAAAGTTATTATCAAGTCCCTGCTGGTTACAGGGATGTTTTCTTAACGGTTTTGTTGTTTGTTTGGGAAATGCGGCTTATGCGATATGAGCCGCATTTTTTATTGGATCATAGCATTACAATTGTTTTTGAAAAAATTGATTACTCGAAAGCATTCAGTTCTTCAAATTTAAATAATTAATTCACTTAACATATTTTAACTTTCTTTACTTTTCGTTAACAATTAAAAACTAATTCTGACCTTATCTTTGTATCGGTTAGTTGAACAAAAAAGTTATATTATTAACTCTCTGTTATTACAGGGAAATTTTCATAACAAGTTTTGTTGTTTGTTTGGAAAAATGCGGCTCACATACAAGTCGCATTTTTTTTGTTTCAAAAACTAATAACAGGTATACTCTCATCAGGTTATTACCTAACAATTTCTTTCAATAAATTTATTTC
>CAIWMA010000281.1 GCA_903913645.1 uncultured Bacteroidales bacterium
AGATCAGGTTAAGGAAGTACGTCAGCCACAGCGCACTGACCACAGCCGCCTGCGTGAAGACAGAAGTGATATTTTAGGTCAGCATACAAGCGAAAATACTGTAACAGGCCCGGTAAAAGTTGAGAAAAAAGTTGGCCGTAACGATCCTTGTCCTTGCGGAAGTGGTAAAAAATATAAAGCCTGTCACGGTAAGGATGAAGTGTAAAAGAATGGTATAATTAAGGCTGAGATTAAGTTAGAACACCCAGCTATCTCAACCATCACTGCAACCTATAAACCTATCAACCCCACAACACATCAACCAATGAAATACAAACGCATCTTACTTAAACTCAGTGGTGAATCGATGGCAGGTAGTTCAGGCCAGGGCTTTGATACTGCTATGCTTGCATTATATGCCAATGAAATAAAAATGGCTGTTGAGTCGGGAACCCAGGTTGCAATTGTGCTTGGCGGCGGGAATATTTTCCGCGGGCTGAAAGGCAACAATATAGGCACCGACCGTGTACAAGGCGATTATATGGGGATGCTGGCTACAGTCATCAATAGCCTGGCACTTCAATCGGCTCTCCAGAGTGTTGGTATAAAATCAAAAGTTCTTTCAGGGCTGGCAGTTGATCCGATTGCTGAAAGAGTAAGTGGTCCGAAAGCAATCAGCTGCCTCGAAAAAGGTGAAGTTGTTATACTGGCCGGCGGAACAGGAAATCCTTTCTTTACTACCGATACCGCGGCTGCCTTACGCTCCATCGAAATACATGCCGATGTGTTACTCAAAGGAACCCGTGTGGATGGCGTTTATACAGCTGATCCCGAAAAGGATCCTTCAGCAACAAAATTCAGCGAGCTTACTTTTGATGAAGCATACAGCAAAGGACTGAATATCATGGATATGACAGCCTTCACACTTTGCAGCGAAAATAAAATGCCTGTGATAGTTTTTGATGTTCACAAAGCCGGAAACCTGCAGAAGATTTTAAACGGGAACAATTGCGGAACGCTTATTTATGCATAAGAGGGATTAGGGGTTGGGATTTAGGGGTTGGGGTTTGAAAAGTTTCAGATTTTAATGGTTTCAGGTTTCATTGTGTTAAATAAAACTTTGATTTACTGAAATGATAAGTATTGATGTTTTTTGCTTTTGAAGGTTAAATCAGGATGTTTCATCCCTAAATCCTAACCCCCAACCCCTAACTCCTTTATTATTATTGCACTTTTTCAATCAAGAGCACAAATATTCCCATACTATTTTTAAATTTGCATCACAAAACGATCAACCATGACTGAAGAAGCGAAGTTTATCATTGAAGAGATTAAAGAAAGCATGCAACATGCTGTAACCCATCTTGAAAAAGAATTTCATAAATTCCGTACCAGTAAAGCAACCCCTCAGATGCTCGAAGGCGTTAAGGTTGACTACTATGGAAACCCCACTTCAGTGGATAAAATTGCAAATATCAACACGCCTGATGCCCGTACAATCGTGGTTCAGCCTTGGGAGAAAAATATGCTTAATCCACTGGCAAAAGCTATTTTGGATGCCAACCTGGGCTTTAATCCGCAGAATAATGGTGAGATTTTACGCATCTCGGTTCCGCCTCTTACCGAAGAGCGTCGCCGCGACATCGTGAAAAAAGCCAGGGCCGAAGGCGAAGCTGCAAAAGTTTCCATTCGAAATATGCGTCGTAATGCAGTGGAAGAAGCTAAAAAGTTGGAAAAAGACGGTGTTTCGGAAGATGATATCAAAACCCTGGAAAAAGAAATTCAACACATAACTGATGGATTTATCGTATTGGTAGATAGGACATTGGAACACAAAGAGAAAGATATTATGACCGTCTAAAAAGTTAATAGTTTAAAGAAAATAGTTAATAGTTTAGAGCAGCTTTCGGGCTGCTCTTTTCATTCACCTGCTTTATATTTTGTAAATGGAAATAGAATTATTCCATTAGCTTTTTTGTACTAAAATTCTTCGCCGCAACCTCATCAAATTCCCCCTCCCATCTGGCAACAACTGCGGTTGCAAGGCAATTACCAATAACATTCACGGCAGTTCTGGCCATATCCATCAACTCATCAATACCTAAAATAATGAAAATGGGCCAGGTAGGAAGGCCGAAACTGGCAGCTGTTCCCAAAAGGATTACAAGTGATGCCCTTGGAACACCGGCAACTCCTTTACTGGTAAGCATAAGCGTGAAAACGATGAGTAATTGTTTCTCAATTGGCAGATCAATTCCGGCACATTGAGCAACGAAAATTGTTGCAAGAGAAAGATACAGGGTGGTGCCATCGAGGTTAAAACTGTAGCCGGTAGGAATTACAAAGGCAACAATTTTGCGGGGTACTCCGAATTTCTCCATCGCTTCCATCGCTATCGGCAAAGCGGACTCTGAACTGGTTGTTGCAAATGCAATAGTGGCAGGTTCCGAAACAGCGCGGATAAAATTCCGTACTGGAATTTTCATTATCAGAGCGACAGGCAAAAAAACCACTAACAAAAGCAAAAGCAGTGCAACATATAAAGTTGCTAATAACTGGACCAGGTTCCCTAGTATGCTTAGCCCCATATGTCCCACAGAATAGGCAATAGCTGCAAAAACTGCAACCGGTGCCAGGTACATCACCAGGTTGGTGAATTTGAACATGGTTTCGGAAAGGCTTTCAGCAAAATGAACCATTCGGTTGCGGTGCTGATCTTTGAGCATAGCAACAGCAATACCGAAAATAA
>CAIWMA010000282.1 GCA_903913645.1 uncultured Bacteroidales bacterium
AATAGTTAATAAGGGTAAGAAAATAGTACTTGTTACCATGCACCGCCGCGAAAATTGGGGTTTGCCTATGGAAGGCGCCTGCAAAGCTATTCTGCGTCTTGCACTCAAATATCCTGAACTGGAAATTTTGTTCCCTGTTCATATGAATCCAATAGTTCGTGAAGTTGTATATCCAATACTGGAAAATCAGCCGAATGTTAGCCTGATCGAACCACTTGATTACCTTGATTTTGTAAATATTATGGCTAAATCATACCTGATATTTACCGATTCAGGCGGGGTACAGGAAGAAGGACCACATTTTGGAATTCCAATTCTTGTGTTGCGGTCTGTCACCGAAAGGCCTGATGCCGTTAACTATGGTACTGTAAAATTAGTGGGACTTGACGAAGAAAATATTTTCAATACGGCAGTTCAACTTATCGATAACAAAGATGAATATGCTAAAATGGCAAATGCTGTAAATCCTTATGGAGATGGATTATCAGCTATAAGGACTATTAAAATCATTAAAAACTATTTCGGCTTTTCTAACGAAGTGGTTGAAGAGTTTGTTCCGCATAAATAAAAATAAACATTCCATACGATTAACTCAAAACGGATAAGATGAAAATACGGCTGATACTATTTCTGGCCTTTACCATTATTGCAATTCAGGGACATTCGGAATCCTATCCATTAAAAAAGGTGCTGATTCTGGTTGAAGGCAATTACAATCTGAACAGCAAAGCCACAGGGCAGGGGAGGGAACTGGCGCAGCTTATGGGCCATTTCAATACTTCTGTTGTTATCAAAGGAACCAATAGTTACACAAGCCGTGAAATTGAAGGCTTTGATTATTTATTCTATGTTGGCTTTTCGGCCGATAACCAGCCACCCAATATTTTATGCCGCGATATTATTTCCACTTCCAAACCGGTAATATGGATCAACAGTGGTTTCTCCGAATTCTGTAAAAAAGAAGATGTTCAGAAAAAGTTCGGTTTTAGCGTTTTGCAATTAGATAAAACGAGTGGATTCGATTTCGTTAAAACGAAAGGGTTTTCTTTCACTAAAGGTGCACCTAATACATATATAGTTCAAATTAAAGATAAAAAAGCTGTTGAAGTCTGGGGCACAGCATACTCCAGCAAAACAAAAACGGAAACACCTTATATGGTAAAATCAGCTAACCTGGTTTATGTTGCTGATTTGCCAACTATTGGAGCCGAAGTGAATGACCGCTACCTTCTTTTCGCCGATAAATTACATGATATCTTAAGTGAAAATCATGCCGAATCGCACCAGGCCATTATCCGTATCGAAGATGTTACTCCTTTAAACGATCCTGATAAACTGCGCGAAGTTGCTGATATTTTATCAGAGCGTGGAATTCCTTTCCTGGTTGGAGTTGTGCCAATTTATGTCAATCCTATGGAGGACAAACGGGTGACTTTATCCGAACGTCCTGAAGTTGTTGATGCGTTGAAGTATATTGTTCAAAATGGCGGGTCTATCGTAATGCACGGAACCACTCACCAGTATAAAGGCGTTTCGACCGACGATGGGGAATTCTGGGATGCAAACAACGCAAAGCCAATTCCTAACGAGAACGCTGAAGAATTCAGGAAGAAAATTGAAATGGGCATTGACGAGTTTGTGAAAAACGGGCTTCATCCTATTGCCTGGGAAACCCCGCATTATATGGCTTCAGTAACATTCCTTGAAGTGATTTCAAAGTTTTTCAGTACTGCTGTCGAACAGCGAATGGTTATAAATGACTTTGACTATGGACAATACTTTCCTTACATTATAAATAAAGATCTTTACGGTCAAAAGATTTTTCCCGAAAACCTGGGCTATGTTCCTTTGAGATCGAATATTGAAGATTCTAAAGCAATAGTTCAGAACCTGATAAACAGTACCGATGGTATTAAGCAGGTTCGCGATGGGGTTGCTTCCGGGTTTTTCCATCCATTCCTCGACCTTAGCATGTTAAAAACACTTGTCGATGGTATTGCAGCTAAGGGATTTACTTTTATTAATTTTAAAAACCAGACCAATTGGGTGAAATCGAACGATAAAGTCATCCTGAACGGTTCCCAATCATACAGTCTCAATATTGATAACTCATATTTACATGAACAGTATTTTGACCAGGACAACAAACTGACTAAGAATACTTTTTCAGAATCCAGGATGAAAGGGGCTGTTAAGAAAGATATTAGTCTTGGCAGTGGCGAAACCTATGTTGCCGAAGCAGCTGAATATAAAGTAACTGAGCCAACGATAAAGGAAAAGCTGGTTACCAGTTTTAACAAAACATATCGTTCTCTTTTTAATACTAACGACTGGCAGCAGGCACGGGTAAAAGTAGTTTGGAATCCTGCTGCAAAGGGCGGTGCTTATTTCGATCAGTCATCGTTTATTGCTGTTTTCGCGAGTCTCAATGTAGCTGTCGACACAGTGTTTGTTGATGAAAACATTAATCTTACCAATTGCAATTTACTCATTGTACCATACACCAGTGCTGATTTACTTTCGAAAGATGATATCAGGAAAATCATAAACTTTGTTGGAAAAGGCGGTAATCTGATTACAGATTGTAAGAATAAGCTGATAACAGATTTGGGCATAAATTTCAATTCCGGCCAGATAAAACTCCATTTTATCCGTGATAAATATTATCCTGAAGAACCTATTGCCTGGAAAATAGGTCAGCTGGCTAACAAATTCGACTATAATGCCGATGATGAAGTTTTTTGTGAAGATGCTTCAACCGGATTTCCTGCAGCAATTGGCCGGATTGTAAAAGCTGGAAAAATCATTTATTTGAACACTGCGTTTGATCCTTTAACTCCTTATGGATACTCATACTATCCTTACGTGATGGAATATATAGGACGATTTTTCGGATTGCATCCGGTGTTCAAACGCGAAAATCTTGAAATGTATTTCGATCCAGGCTTTCGCAAGAACACCAGCGAGGAAGAACTTGTGAAACGTTGGGTAAAACAAGGCATTCGTATAATTCATGTTGCCGGCTGGCATCAATATCCAAAATATACGTACGATTATGCTCGCCTTATAAAAATTGCACACGCCAACGGCATACTTGTTTACGCCTGGATTGAACCACCACAGGTTAGTCAGAAATTTTGGACGGATCATCCTGAATGGAGAGAAAAAAACTACCTGGGTCAGGATATTCACAAGGATGAAATCCTGAAAGCTTCGTGGAGATATCCGGTTGCGCTGACGGATAAAGAATGTTTTAAGGCTGCCAGTGCTGTATACCTCGACCTGTTAAAGAAATTTGATTTCGATGGTGTAAATATTGCCGAATTAAATTTTGAAGCAGGAAAAGGATTCAGCGATCCTAAAGTGTTTACGCCAATGCATCCTTCAGCAGTTAAGGAATTCCGCAATAGATTCGGCTACGACCTGAAAGAAATTTTTAAAGCTGCATCACCGTATTACTGGAAAAATAATCCAAAGGTTAAAGAGCAGGTTACGAAATACCGCACAGATAAAGTTTATGAACTTCATGATGCGTTGCTTGCCGAAATAAAGGATTTTGCCAAATCGAGGAAAGGATTTAACGTGGTTGTTACTTTCTATGATTCGTATTTCTCGCCAGAAATCACTGAATATTATGGCGTTACGTCTGAGAACATGTTAAAGTTGCAGAAGAAGTATAACTTTTTGCTGCAACCTGAAGATCCACAAAACAAATGGTCAACCAATCCCGACCGGTACATTGAAATGGGACATTGGTATGCGCAACGAATGAGCGATTCAACAAAACTGATGCTTGACCTTAATATACTGAATTTCAGGGGACAGCAGGAAATGACTCCGTTCCCAACTTTGATGCAAACTGGGCTTGAAAGTTATCAGTTGATAAACGCAGCCTCAAAAGGAGCAGCACGATTTACCGTTTACAGCGAATCGAGTTGCAATCCGCAGGACATATCTTTCTTTTCGTACGCCAGTTCAGGTATGGTAAAATACGAAGCAACTGAAGGCGGATTCCACGTGAACTCCCCGTTTTCATTTGTTCTGCAATTACCAAAGGACATAAAGGCGATAAGTGTGGATGGCGAAAATGTTATAGGCTACCGTGAAAACCATTACCTGATACCTGCCGGAGAGCATAACATTCTTACGCACTTAAACGATATTCCTGGTTTTTCGACAGATGAGCTGCAACCTGAAATGCTATCGTTTACCGGTAATTTGCTTAGCATCGACTACGAAATGCGTAAAATTTCCTTCACATATACAGGTGATGAACGAACCTTAGCTTCGCTCAATAATAAACCTACATCTGTTATGGTTGACGGGAAAACTTTTGAATTTGAGGTTATGAGCGGGAACGATTGCTTTACAATTATGTTGCCACCAGGTAAACACCAGGTTGACATTGTTACAGGCGACAGATTCAGCTACGGGATTAACCTGGCCAGCTTATGGTCCATCAGCGCAATTGCCATTTATGGTTTCCTTGCTGTATTTGTCCTGGTGATTTTATTTGTAGCACTGAAATTTATCCGCAGGCGTTACGAAATGTAATTTTTAATAAAATTTCAAAATAATAAATTCAGTCAATGTCTATATTAGAAGCCATTTTCCTCCTTACTGTCATCCTGATTTGGTTCATGATCGGTTACCAGTTTATTTTCAGTATTTATGGATATATCAACTTCATTAAATCCATGAAGGAAAAGAAGGAAGTTGATACACAAACATATGATTTCCCGACCTGTACCATATTGATTCCAGCTCATAATGAGGAAGTTGTTATAGCCAATACCATAGAAGCCATGCTTAACCTTCACTATCCCAAGGATAAGCTGAAAATTATGGTAATCAATGATGGTTCAAAGGATCGCACCAAAGAAATTATCGAAAGCTATGCCGCAAAAGACGACAGGGTTGTATTGTACGATGTTCCTTTCGGACAAGGTGGTAAAGGTAAATCACGTGCGCTGAACCTCGGTGTTAAACAGGTGAAATCAGAAATTATTGCCATTTACGATGCCGACAATACACCTGATCCGATGGCATTGCATTACCTGGTGGCTTCGCTGGTTACAAACAAGGAACTTGGCGCTGTTATAGGTAAGTTCCGTACGGTAAATAAAAACAGGAACCTGCTGACACGGTTTATCAATATTGAAACTTTGAGTTTTCAATCCATGCTTCAGGCCGGTCGCTGGCAACTCCATAACATTGCAACCTTACCAGGAACCAATCTTATAATGTGGAAATGGCTTATAGACGAATTGGAAGGCTGGGACGAAGAAGCTTTGACCGAAGATTCTGAATTAAGCATCCGTATTTATGAGCTTGGATACAAGATCAAGTTTGTTCCCTATGCCATTACATATGAGCAGGAACCTGAAGAATGGAAAGTCTGGATTAAACAACGTGTTCGTTGGGTGCGGGGCAACAATTATGTGCTGGCAAAATTTATTAAGGAAATTCCTAATTTTAAGAATAAGCGCCTTCGTTTCGATCTTTTATACACACTGGCTTTGTATTATGTGTTTTTTGTTGCCATACTTGTGTCCGACGTGCTTTTCTTTCTGAGCCTTTTTGGAATAATAAATATTCCTCTTCCCGGCCCTTATTCTATAGTATGGATAGTTGCAATTGTTCTCTTCATGTTTGAGATACTCCTTGCAGTTTCGTTCGATAAAGAAGATAACTGGCAGAATCTGGGGCTTATCCTCATAATGTATTTCACCTACTGCCAGTTATGGATATTCGTTATGATAAAGGCATTTTACCTTGAGAATATCAAAAAAGCAACGCACGAATGGGATAAAACGGTGCGTTTTGAAGTGCCGCCAAAGAAGGATGAACTTACAAAATAGAAGATTCTACATTTATCTTTGATCTGATGAAATTTCACTGCAACAAAACTGCGGAGTCTTATTGAATCCTCACTTTATGAGTTCCTGCTGGTAACCTGACAGTGAATTCGGAATCTGAATTCTCAAAAACCTTACAATCCGTTTTCTGGCCATCAACGAAAATTGATTCCGGCTGTTTTACTAAAGTTACATAACAAGGGACAATATCTTCGGAATAGGTAAATTCAGTTTTGAACTGTCCGAAATTACCGGAAATCAATTCTCCTGAAATTCTGGTTATCCGGTTTAACGGATCTTGTGTCTCTGCCCGAATAATCTCAAGGGTATGATCTCCTTTTGGTATGATAGCTTCGTCACCTTCGCATGCAAACCATGCTTTGCCATCAAGTTTAAGCAAACAATCTGAATTCCCTGTGTGGATAGAGACCGTGTTTGTAGCATGGATCAACCAAATACCATTATTTAAAGCCGTTATTTTTGTATCCCTCGCCAGCGTATTGCTGATATTCAGCCAGTCGTTTTTATTTATTGCATCTTCGGAATAAAATACCGGGCGGTTGATGTGTGTAGCCATATTGTAGGTAATTTGTCGAATCTCTTCCCCGGTCGGCTTTTCTGCCGGAAATCCGCCTTCACCCAATTCGTGGCTTGCCACCACGTTGCAATCAAAAAGAAGCTTGTTTGTTCCCTTAATCTGTTTCCTGTAAAAGATTCCCATTTTTACATACCGTTCAGGAGTTAATCCCCAGCAGCTTGACGGGTCTTCTATCTGCATGGTTGCGCCGTATTTTTTATATAATTTAAATGTATTCTGCGTGTCTTCGGCAATAAAATCGGATAATTCAGGTGTGAGGCTAACATCCAGAACGGTAAGCATTATTTCGTAATCCTTTTTCTGGCCTTTTATTTTAGTTAGGAAACCAAGGAAATCATCTTTTAACTGGAAGAGGAGATTCTTCCGGTATTTGGCAAAAGTCTGCCAGTCGGTTGTATTTTTCTTCCAATGATGCGTGCTGAGCGTGTCAAAAAGTTCAACAGGATCAAACCCGGACTGTTTTTTAAATTCACTGCGAACTATTGAATTCATCGGGGTGAAATTTTCAGGCAGGTTCGGTCCGACGGGTGAAGGTTCAAAATACAATTCTGCAAAATTGACTCCATCGAAATCATGACTCATCAGGAACTCTTTCCATTCTTTGAAAACCTGCTTCCTGCAATTGGAATCGGCCAGGTTCATAAGCAATCGCCAGTCGATATTGGCATCCCTGTTGAAAGGCGTTTTTTCACGCCATTCCGGATGTTTGTCCCAGAAAGTCCTGCTTATCATGGGTGTTTCGAACCAGCAATAAACCAGGATACCATTTTCATGGCAGGTTTTTATGAGTTTGGTATAATCATAATCGGAGTCATAATACCATCCTCCGGCATGAATCCGCTTGATTTTATTCTTTTTCCAGTATTGTACAAGGTCTTCTGTTTTGATTGTATCACGCATTCCCGGATCGAAATACATTTCCATTGTTTTACGTTCAGCCAGAGGTTTAATATCAAATTCGTTCTTAAGTGTTTCAATAAGAAATGGAAAGCGAGAATATCCTTTTGGTGTATTTGGATCGAAATAAGCAGAGAAATAGACAAATTTCCCTTTACCGAATGAACTGCTTATCACGATTGGCTTTTCAGTAGAATCTTCAATGCAAATAACTTTGAAACTTATTCCCGTGGATTCAATAGGTTTCACATTAGCTTCAATAGTCCAGTATAAAGGCATAATTGGGAATTGAAGATCGCGGATTTGCTTTACTGCAATGAATTCCTTTTGAAGAACAATTCCCAGTTCATTACTGAGCTTCGATGCTTCATCAAAAAGCAAGTTAGTTCCGGAGTTTATTAAATCTTTAAGTATTGATATCTGTTTGATTGAAAGGCTTTTTGCAGTCGCGGCAGGCACAATCAGAAGATCATAACCGGTTAATTTAGTTGTGGAAATTTTGTCAGAGGTGATTTCTTCAAAGTTGATGCCTGATACAAAAATTGAATGCCATATTGCTTTCAGATCATTGTTCTCTGCTATTGATAATCCTGATAATTGAGCCGGGCTTAAAAACAAGCATTTCTTAACAGGTTGGAATTGTTGGCTGGTAGCTGAGTAACACGGATTTCCTGTTAAAAGACTGATAAAAACAAGAAAGATTGTTAATCTGAAATTCAAAAGAAATGTACTGCTGATAGATATATTTTTCATAAAAGCGATCAAAAAGAATTTGGATTTATAATGCAGAGAAAAAGTTTAGCAGATTAAGCTTTTCTCAATTAATTGAAATTATATCTCTGCAACCACCCGGCAAGGTAAACCCGACAAGCCTTCAAACTTTACAGGATATGTATTCAGTATGCATGTTGCAGATTTATTAACAAGTATTATTTTGTCCAGATTGCATAGGTTTTCAACGATAAAAACGCCCCTGTTGGCACAAAACTCATCTTTTGGAGTATGTTCCTTACCTCTTCTGACTCCGGCAAAATCAATGCCAATCAACGAAATGTTTTTATCTAACAACGCGTCTATTAAATTATGCGAGAGCTGTGGATGATCCGAAAAATAACCTTTGGAACCGTATTTGGTGTTTTCCGGAAATCCTGAATAAAAAGCGACGAACATATCCGGTTTAACAAGTGATAGATCAATATGATTTAAGTTTATTTCATTATTAATAATACCTTTCACATTAAATACAATAGCTTCCCGTTTCATAAAATGGAGTGGGAATTCACGATTCATAGTATCCAGATGAGTGCCTAAGTGTCCAAATAAAGCTGATTTCTCCTGTGTAAATGCCTTTTCGCTTTTTTGCTTTGAAACTAAAACACTCAAGTCTATTAACATTGATATTCCCTTTTGATTTTTTTTTACACCAAACTCCTGATCCACTCATTGATAAAAGTGGCGACTTCCTCCCAATTCTCCTGACCGCAAATATAGTGAGTCCGGTTAGAAAATACTTTGAAATCTGTAATACTATTTTTGTCTTTATAAGCTTTAAAGTTTTTCCTGTTCAACGATGCAGGAATAATGTGGTCTTTTTCTCCAGCTATAATAAGCAGCGGATTATGTGCTTTCATAAAATCAATTTTCCCATCATTTTTTGTGCTGCTTCGTGGAATATTCCGGCTCTCAGGAACAACAAATTTATCATATTCAATCTGAGTTTCACCCAAAGTCATAGTATTACAGAACGAATAGTGAAACCATTCGACAGTAGGAATACAAACTGAGTTTCCTTTTAACGGGTTTATGGTTGGCAGATTAGCTTTCAAGAAACTCCATTTAAAGCTGAAAATACCTTTTGGCGGTGCTGGGTCAATGCAAATTCCTGCAACTCCTTTGTTCATTTCTATCAGCTTCTGAACAGTCAATCCACCCATAGAATGCCCTATTAGAATTGGTTTTTCGGGTAGTGTATCAATGAAATCAGATAGGTCATTTATTACTTTTCCAAAAGTAAGGTTGCCCAACTGAATGTCAGCATCAATACGTAACCTGGCTGGATTTCCTTCATGGTAAGCGTAAGCCGGGGCATAACATTTGTATCCTTTTTCTTTATAATAATGTATCCACGGTTCCCAACTTTTCGGATTCATAAAAAGTCCGTGAATAAATACGATCGTCTTACCTGATATTTTGTATTCCATCTTTTACTTTAACTTTTAATATAACTAAACCGTTTTAGTTAAAATAACAAGTAATAGCAAATATTGTTGATTTACATAAGATTCAGACCCTCTTTATGATAAATGAAAAAAAATGTACTGATTTTTTTACAAAATCTGGCAAAATTCCAGTCTTTCGCCATCAGGGCCAATTATATTAAAATACATGCAGCCTTTTTTCCAGAAGTTTAAAAATTTCGGGCTTTCTTCAACCACATCAAATCCTTCTTTCTTAAGCAGTGCAAATGTTTCATCGATGTCCGACACATCAAAAGTAATATGGTCGATTCGTCCGTCTTTACGTTGCTTTACCCTGCTTAATTCAGGTTCTGGCATCTGGTATAATTCAATAATGATTTCTTTATTTTTCATCATAGCAACCTTACCCTCGGCGTCTTCGTGATCAAAAGTAGAATTCATAACCGCTTCAAACCCCAAACTCATATAAAAGTTTCTGGAAATTTCGATATCAGTAATGGGCATTCCGATGTGCTGTAAATGATTTATTTTTAAGTTCATATTCAGATGCTTAATGCGTTATTCAAGGTGTATGTGGGCCTCAATAATAATTTTTGTCCGACAATCACTGATATATTTCCATAAAACCCTTCCCTAAATTCTCAATAATATCACTGGCTACAAGCGCCTCGTATCCGGTAACTTCTGCAGCAAGGTCGCCAGCCAATCCGTGAAGGTAAACTCCTAGAATACAAGATTCAGTCGGATTGTAGCCTTGAGCTAAAAGGCCGGTGATTATCCCTGTCAGAACATCGCCGCTTCCGCCTGTTGCCATTCCAGGGTTGCCATTTGGATTGAAATAACAATTTCCCAGAGGCGAGCAAACTGTAGTGTTAGCTCCTTTGAGAACAATATTTAGACTGTATTTTATACAAAATGCCCGCAATATTTCCAGACGGTCAAAACTATTGGAGGTTTTTCCCGCCAGACGTGCAAACTCGCCGGGATGTGGAGTCAGCACGGTGCCTTTTGGTAAGAATGCAAGCCAGGTGGGATTATCCGAAAGTATATTTAAAGCATCAGCATCAAGTAATAACGGAACCTTTGCTTCCTGAATTAAATGTTTCAGCATATTGGCCGTATTTTTACCGGTTCCCATTCCGGGACCGGCGGCAATAGCTGAAAATAAATCCAGGCGAGGCAGTTGGGCGCATTCATTTTCATCCTCATCAACCGATGCCATTACTTCGGGAACTGCAGTTTGGATTATAGTATAACCGCAAACGGGCAAATGAACCGTTACGAGCCCGGCTCCTGATCGCAGGCAGGATTTTCCCATCAATACCGAAGCACCAATTTTGCCTTTACTTCCGCCTATAAGCAAGGCATGACCAAAAGTTCCTTTGTGCGAAAATCGTTGTCTTGGTTTCAGAATTCCTTTAACATCTTCGAATTCAACCAGGTAATTGCGGCAAGGTTCACTGTTTATATAATCCAAATGCAGTCCAATAGGCAGAATTTGCCAGTTACCTGCAAAATATTCATTTTCGGGAAACAGGAATGCAAGTTTTGGGAACTGGAAACTAAGCGTATAATCAGCTTTTATGGTATTATCTCTGAGTGGAACTGCAGGTTTATCAGCAAATAAGCCCGATGGAATATCAATAGATATGGTAATGCATTTGCTATCATTGATAAGTTTAACCAAATCTTTATAAATACCAACCAGTGGTTTTGATAACCCGGAACCGAATAACGCATCTATTAAGATAGAGTTTTCTGAAAGCTGGTTAAGGCCAAAAGATTCGAAAGCTTGCACTTTGACACCGCATTCCGCTAACCGTTGAAGATTAACCGAAAAATCTTCTGATTTTTTAACGGATTCATCAGGAATAAAGACCGCAACTTTAGCCTCTTTCTTATGAAGCATTCTGGCAATTACCAGCCCGTCGCCGCCATTATTGCCTGGTCCACAGAAAATAAAAACGTGCTTGTTGCACAAATCCTGGAACGAATTCATCCATTCAACACAGGCTGCTGCAGCTCTTTCCATCAAATCAATAGACGAAACCGGTTCATTCTGAATGGTATAAGCGTCAGCTTTCCTGACCTGGTCCGAAGAAAATATTTTTTGCATAAGCTGAAAATTCTTTTCAAAGTTACGAAAGCATTGGTTTGAGCATAACGATTATTTTCGGATTAACATCCTCTTCTGAAATATCAAAAAAGCTTTTTGATCCTATCTTCTCGTTAAATACATTCGTTGTACCTTTGCAGGCGTTGAATAAAATCTTGTTTCAACATATTCAAATGCAATTTTAATCTCTCACCCACAACATCCGAAATCATACATCCGAAATCCAAAATCTCTATGCCCCGTCGCCAACTCCCTTTTTTTGAAAATATCACTATACTTGATGCCGGAGCCGAAGGCAAATCCGTTGCACGCGTAAACGACATGGTTGTTTTTGTTCCTTTTTGCGTTCCCGGCGATATTGTAGATATACAGGTAATTTCGAAGCGGAAAAGTTATTGCGAAGGTAAAGCTGTTAAATTTCATCATTACAGCGAATTGAGGGTTGAACCTTTCTGCGAACATTTTGGTACTTGTGGGGGATGCCGCTGGCAAAACCTTTCGTATGAGCAACAATTAAAATACAAGCAAAAACAGATTGACGATCATTTTACCCGTATCGGTAAATTCCCATTCCCTCCCATTAAACCGATTTTAGCTTCACCGTTAATCACAGGGTATCGTAATAAACTGGAATATACTTTTTCTGACCGCCGCTGGCTGAATGCAGATGACATGGCATTGCCCGAAGAGGAGCGCCAGTCCAATGGTCTTGGATTTCACATTCCGACTCTTTTTGATCGGGTTCTTGATATTAAACACTGCTACCATCAGCCGGAACCTTCAAATGCTATCCGATTGGCAGTAAGAGATTTTACACTTGATAAAGGCTGGAGTTTTTACAATCCACGTAGCCACGAGGGATTTATGCGTAACCTCCTCATCAGGAATACACTTGCGGGTGACTGGATGGTGATTGTAGTTTTTGCTTACGAAGCTCCGGAAGAAGTTTCATCGTTAATGAATTTTATTGCAGATAGTTTTCCGCAAATAACTTCGCTTATCTACGTAATTAACACCAAGCAAAATGATGTAATTACCGATCAGGAAATGAGGTTGTGGAAAGGCTTGCCTTACATTACCGAGAAAATGAATGCTCCTGTTGAAGGCGGCCGCCAGCTTCAGTTCAGGATTGGACCGGTTTCATTTTACCAGACTAATCCTCACCAGGCTTATTACTTATACAAAACAGCATTTGACCTGGCTGATTTCAAAGGCGATGAACTCGTTTACGATTTGTATTGCGGCACCGGAACAATAACAAATTTTGTTGCGCCCTATGTTAAAAAAGCAGTAGGAGTGGAGTATGTGCCTTCTGCAATTGATGATGCGCATATCAATTCCGGACTAAATAATATCGATAATACGGTTTATTATGCGGGCGACCTGGCTAAAGTTCTGGATGCTGATTTTGTTTTACAAAACGGTCGGCCGGATGTTATTATAACCGATCCGCCACGCAACGGAATGCACGAAAATGTTGTGAAACAAATCCTTGAAATCGAACCTCAGAAAGTTGTTTATGTAAGCTGCAATCCTGCAACCCAGGCACGTGATATTGCTTTGATGATCGAAAAATACGAAGTTACAGCCATTCAGCCGGTTGATATGTTCCCGCATACCCATCATGTCGAAAATGTCGTATTACTAACTAGGAGGTAATACTACCGGAATTATTCAGGATAAGATTTTTCAATTCCTCAATGTCCGGATTTGCTGCGTCAACCGTAATTTGAGCCTGCTGGTAGTATTGCTCGCGGGATTTGAGATGTACTTTTATTTTCTCCATAATATCAGTACCATCCATTTGCTGGAACAACGGCCGTTTCCAGGCATAAGGTCCGATCCGGGTTAAGATTATCTCAGGGGTTGCCTGGAGGTAAATTGTCAGGCCGGTTTGGTTCATCAATTCCATGTTATTATGAAAACATGGCACTCCGCCACCGGTAGAGATCACTATATCAGGAGTTAATGAAATATCAGTCAGAACTTTGTGTTCTACATCGCGGAATGCAGTTTCGCCGTATTTGCTGAAAAAATCAGGGATGCTGACCTTATACCTCGTTTCTATTTCGGTATCAAGGTCAATCCATGGAATATTCAAAGCTTTGGCCAGGCCTTTGCCTAACGTGCTCTTTCCGCTTCCCATGTATCCTATCAGGTATATCTTCATAAAGCAAAGTTAATTCTCTTTGTGAAACTTTCATATTATTTTTAAGGTTTTAATGTTTTACACTAATTTTGGGAATGCAATATTTTCTGCTTTTGAATGTTTTCAATCTTTACCTCTTTAAGAAAAAAATTGCGTCCTCGCGTTTAAGCTTTTTTGCCGACAAGACGCCATGAAAATCTATAGATCGTAAATATAAAATATAAATTTTCCTGGTAATAATCAGTCCGTCATCTCATAACTCATAACTCATAACTCATAACTCATAACTCATGATTCATAACTGCCTCCCCCAATGTCCTCCACACCTCACGAAATATTAAAAAAATATTGGGGATTCGATTCGTTCCGATCGTTGCAGGAGGAAATTATCATTTCAGTCCTTCAGGGAAATGACACTCTGGCATTGCTGCCAACCGGAGGTGGGAAATCCATTTGTTTCCAGGTTCCGGCTATGTGTAAGGATGGATTGTGCCTGGTGGTTACTCCACTTGTTGCTTTAATGACCGATCAGGTCGAAAATCTGAAGAAACATGGTATCATGGCTGTCGAAATGCATTCAGGAATGCATCCGCGAGAGATAGAGATGGCTTTTGAGAAGTGTGCTGATGGAAGGGCCAAATTCCTTTACCTGTCGCCAGAGCGCCTTGAAACAAGGAAATTCAGGGAGATGCTTCGTGGCATAAATGTAACACTGATTGCTGTCGACGAAGCACATTGTATTTCGCAATGGGGTTACGATTTCCGGCCGCCGTACCTGAAGATTGCTGAAGTGCGTAATATTTTCCCTAACGTCCCTGTTCTTGCTTTAACAGCAACAGCAGTTCCCAGGGTGGTCGATGATATACAGCTTAAACTGGAGTTTAAGAAAAAGAATGCTTTCAGCAAGAGCTTTGTGCGGAACAACCTTGCATATGTTGTTTCGCGCGAAGATGATAAGATAAAAAAACTGCTCAGAGTTTGTAACGGGGTAAAGGGCTGTGGAATTATTTATGTGCGTAACCGGCGATTGACCAAGGAAATAGCAGAAGTTTTAATGCATAACGGAATTTCTGCCGATTTTTATCATGCGGGACTTGAACCAGCAATGAGGCTGGCCCGACAGCACGACTGGATGAATGGTAAGACACGAATTATTGTCGCAACCAATGCTTTCGGGATGGGGATAGACAAACCCAATGTGAGGCTGGTGGTTCATCTCGATTTGCCCGATACGCTCGAAGCCTATTACCAGGAAGCCGGCAGGGTAGGGCGTGATGGCGAAAAATCGTACGCCGTAATGCTGTTCAACCAACATGATATTGTAAACAGCCGTCACCATCTCGAATTGGCTTGGCCTGATCCTGAAACAGTAAGACAGGTTTACCAGGCGTTAGGAAATTTTCTACAGCTTCCCGTGGGTGCAGGCAAAGATGTTTCGTTTGATTTTGAAATAGAAAAATTCTGTAGCTCCTATCAAATGAAGCCTGTAACTGTTTTCAGCTCTTTGAAAATTCTTGAACGCGATGGATACATTACTCTGAATGATGCCTGGGACGATCCATCGAAGTTGTTTTTTGCCTGTTCAAAAGAAGATTTGTACAGGTACCAGCTCGAAAATGCTGAAGCGGATAAAGTATTGCGGATTATTCTCCGCTCGTATAGCGGTGTTTTTACCGATTTTACAAGGATAAGTGAAAATGAATTGGCGATACGTTCAGGGATTGACTCCCCAAAAGTCACCGAATTGCTGACACGAATGCAGCGAATCGGAATTATAGATTATCTGCCGCATAAAAATTCGCCTCAATTAATCTTTAATACAGAGCGTCTTATTGCAGATGATATTGCGCTTTCAAAAACGTTTTATTCCACTCGTAAAAAAGAAGCGTTTTCGATGCTGGAAAGTATAATCAGCTATGCCACATCCGCAACAGAATGCCGCAGCCGGATGCTGGTTTCCTACTTTGGTGAAACAAAAGCAGCGGATTGCGGAGTCTGTGATGTTTGCCTTGCCCGTAAACGAAAAGAAATTGATGGAAAAAAATCAAATGAAATTGAGAATCGAATATCCGATATTCTTCTAGCAGGGCCGGTTTCAATTACTGATCTTGTTCGTAAAATGAACCAATATAAAGAAAATGATGTTCTCTCTATTCTACGCTTCCTTGTAGAGGAAGGACGAGTTCGGGAAGATGGTGAAATAATAAAATGTCTTTAAACTGACACATCCGGGAATCAGTTATAAATGAACCAGGTTAGGATTAATCGAATTCAATCACGAATGATGAAAAACGCCAAATTAAAAATTTTGATTTTATGGCTGTTTGCTGTCTCGTTTTCAGGCAAAGCACAGCAAATTTATTTTCCACCATTGGCTGGGAATCAATGGGAAATTATTTCGCCTGCATCATTGGGATGGTGTACAGATAAAATTGATACACTGTATAATTTTCTGGAAAGCCGCAATACGAAAGCATTCTTGGTGTTGAAGGATGGGAAAATCGTAATGGAGAAATACTTTGGAACCTTCACTTCCGATAGTTTGTGGTATTGGGCTTCCGCAGGTAAAACGCTTACCGGAATGCTGACAGGAATTGCGCAACAGGAAGGGTATTTGTCAATTGATAAACCTGTCTCAACATATCTCGGTCAGGGGTGGACCAGCTGCACAACTGAAAAGGAACAACTTATAACGGTTAGAAATCAGCTTACGATGACAACCGGGTTGAATGATGGAGTACCCGATTCAGATTGTACTTTACCGTCGTGTCTGCAATATCTTGCCGATGCCGGAACCCGCTGGGCTTATCACAATGCAGCATACACCATTCTCGACCAGGTAATTTCCAATGCAACCGGAATGAATTTTAACACCTATTTTAATTCCAGGGTCCGGAATAAAACCGGGATGAACGGTTTGTGGATTAACCTTGACTATAATCATATTTATTTCAGCAATGCCCGAAGCATGGCCAGGTTTGGCATTTTGCTGCTGGCAAAAGGAATTTGGGATGGAACACCGATTATTCAGGATGCTGATTATCTTTATACAATGATAAATTCCTCACAAAGTTTAAACAAGTCATACGGATATTTAACATGGCTTAATGGTAAAGCGTCATATATGGTTCCGCAAGCGCAGTTTGTTATACCTGGCTCTCTTTGCCCGGCTGCTCCTGCCGATATGTATGCAGCTATGGGTAAAAACGGCCAATTAATTAATGTTGTGCCTTCACAAGGCCTGGTAATGATCCGTATGGGTGATGCGCCGGATAATCCGTTAGAGATAATGAACGCATTTAATAATCTCATCTGGCAGCAACTCAATAAAGTGATTTGCAATACAGTAGGGCCAACGGAAACCTTAATTAAAAGTAATACTTTCATGATTTATCCAAACCCGGCAAATACGAAAATCAATATCATTAATCGCAACTCATCCGCTGAATTTAAAGCATTTTTAGTTGATGCGAACGGGAAAATTATAACTAGCGGGAATGATTGCAAAAATCTGAGCGTATCAGGGCTTTCGCCGGGAGCATATATTTTAGTTATAGTGCAGGATGGGAAAAGATTCATTTATCCAGTATCAATAACCCATTAATAATGCAAAAACCTTCATTCAACCCTTTGCCCCGCGAATTTTATACCAGGACAGATGTAGTTCAGGTTGCACGCGAATTATTGGGAAAAGTACTGTACACTTCATTCAATAATGAAATAACTGCCGGAATAGTTGTTGAAACTGAAGCTTATGCAGGCACAATTGATAAAGCATCTCATGCCTATAACAGTCGACGTACTTCAAGAACCGAAACCATGTTCAGTGAAGGCGGTTGTGCTTATGTTTATTTGTGCTACGGAATTCATTCCTTGTTCAATATTGTTACGTCAGTTAAAGATGTTCCTCATGCCGTTTTAATCCGTGGCATAGCACCGCTGCACGGAATTGAGATAATGAAAAACCGTAAAAGGAAAAATGTAATAGGCCCGAAAGATGGGATTGGCCCTGGAAATATTGCTAAACTTTTAGGAATAGAGGTTATTCACTCCGGAATTACCTTGTGTGATAATTCAAACCCGGGAACCGCAATCTGGCTTCAGGATGAAGGGATAGAAGTTTTAAATAAGGAGGTGAAAACAGGTCCCCGCATCGGGGTGGGCAATGCTGCAGAAGATGCCTTTTTGCCATATCGGTTTCAGTGGATAAAAAAATAGAGCTCCTTACTGGAAGCTCTATTTCAAATAATTTAATTAAAAAACTTATTTAACAGTTTTTTGAAGATCTGCGCCAGGTTTAAATTTAACTACTTTCTTAGCAGCAATTTTAATTTCTAAACCGGTTTTAGGATTGCGTCCCTTGCGGGCAGCACGTTTTGAAACGGAGAAAGATCCAAAGCCAACCAATGCTACGCGGTCACCTTTTTTCAAAGCTTTATTTGTAGAGGCAACAAAAGCATCGAGAGCCCTTTTAGCATCAGCTTTAGTCATGCCGGCTTCAGCGGCCATTGATTCAATTAATTCTGCTTTGTTCATTTGATTGATTTTTAAGTGAATAATAAAGTTTTGTTCAATACAAATATAGTGTTAAAATCAGTGATATCAACATATGTAGGAGAATAATGGCTGTTTTTGTTAATAAAGACGGCCGTTTGTTAATAACTTTGTAGTAATACCAGTGGTTTTATGCGTTTTTTTACAGCATAATCTAAATTATTCAAACCTGAAATCGCCGGAGATTTGAATGCCACGAAGGAATTCAGCCGTTTTCATGCGTTTTTTTCCTTCCATTTGTAATTCTTTAATCTGAATTATTCCGTCTCCGGCAAGTACTGACAATGTATTTTTATTATCAGTGATAATCGTTCCCGGTGCCCCTGCTGATTCAGCTAAGTGGAAAGAAGTCCTGAATATTTTAACCTGCTTTACACTTTCTTTTTCTGAAATAAGTTGAGTGAATGCACCAGGAAAAGGTGATAAACCCCTCACCAGGTTATGAATCTGAATGCAAGGATTTGTCCAGTTTATCCTGCAATCATTTTTGAAAATTTTTGGAGCAGGAAGTAAAACAGTTCTGTTGGGAATAATATTTTCCTGTATCTGTACTTCAACACTTCCTGATTCT
>CAIWMA010000283.1 GCA_903913645.1 uncultured Bacteroidales bacterium
AAGTGGTTATTGTTAAGCGCAGCAATAACACCAAGTAGCATCATGATGATACCTACACTCCCGCTGGCCCAGGCCAGAATTTTAATATTCTTGTTCATAACAGACAAATTTGCAGGTAAATATAAGAAGTTTTTTGATTTTTAGGTTAGGTTATTAAAAAAATATCCCTTTCGAAGGCAACAATGCCTGCTGCAAAACTAAATCGAAGCACGTCTTTGCGAGGCGAAGCCGAAGCAACCTCGTGACACCAGCACAAGCTTCCTTAGCACTCTCCCAAACCCCAAAACCCCAATCGAAGCACGTCATCGCGAGGAGGAACGACGAAGCGATCACGTGCCATTACCGAAAACCTTCTTAGAAAGTCTTCCCTATTCCAACAGATTGCTTCGGCGGAGCTCACTTGTACTTGTTAACTAATCTAATACCCGCCTCGCAATGACTTGCACACCGGGATGCTCTTTCTTACTAGTCGCTTCGAAGGTCAATGATCAAAGAGCCAATGCTTAAAAAAGGCTTTACTTACATTCTGACAAATAAAAACCACACAGTGCTTTATACGGGTGTTACAAGCAACCTGCCAAAGCGGATGGAAGAGCATCGAGCTGGAAAGTATGCAACATCCTTTTCGCATCGTTACAATTTGAATGTATTGGTATATTTTGAAGAATATAACAGCATCGTAGATGCAATAGCGCGGGAAAAACAAATCAAAGCTGGCTCCCGACAAAAAAAGCTAGATTTGATAAACAGGTTAAACCCGGAATGGAAGGATTTGTCAGTTGAGTTAAGTTAATGAAGGTACTAAGATTAACATTGAAGATGTGTCCCCCTTTACCCAAAATCCTTCTTAGAAAGTCTCCCCTATTCCAACAGATTGCTTCGGCGTAAGTCGCTTTTGCAATCTTTCCTTTTTACTTCGCGCCTCGCAATGACTTGCACACCGGGATACTTTTTCTTACTAGTTGCTTCAAACGCAACCTTGCCTTCCTCAAAAACCAGAATCGAAGCACGTCATCGCGAGGAGGAACGACGAAGCGATCACGTGCCATTACCGAAAACCTCCTAAGTACGATTCCCTTATTCCAACAGATTGCTTCGGCGTAAGTCGCTTTTGCAATCTTTCCTTTTTACTTCCCGCCTCGCAATGACTTGCACGCCGGGATACTTTTTCTTACTAGTTGCTTCAAACGCAACCTTGCCTTCTTCAAAAACCAAAATCGAAGCACGTCTTTGCGAGGCGAAGCCGAAGCAACCTCGTGACACCAGCACAATCTTCCTTTGACCTTTCACAAAACACAAATCCCAACCGAAGCATACTTATTAAAAGCCTGTCCCCTATCAACATTTTCATTATTTTTGCAGCACTGGTGCAACACTACATTTTCTACCATTAATTCCAACCTCTAAGTTTCTTCTATAAAACGTCCTTAACTTTTGTATGCTATCACTTAACAGGAAAGTCATTCTATTTTACTTTGCCGATATACTGTTGGTTACCGCTTCCTTTCTAATATTTATCTGGATTAAGCCTGCATCGCTCCGCATTTATCTCCCGCATTACATTCAGCCTTTTCTTGTTTTTCTCGGGGTATGGCTGGCAGCTTCTATTCCGAGTAAAAAATATTCGTACCAGGGAAAGAACTCCCTGATTGATTTTATAAACCCGGTACTGATAAGCAATTTAATTGCTTTCGGAATATGCACCATCATGATAGTAGGGTTCAACCGGTTCCAGTATTCGAGGCTGATTGTCTTCGGCACCATTGGTCTAGCTGCTTTTTTTGAGGTAATCCTGTTTTCATTGTATTACTATTACCGGAAACTGAACCGGAACTCGGACAATTCGGAAGCTTTAACTGAATACCTCGAGCAGATGGAAAAACTGGCCGAGGAGGTTTCCACCTTTAAACTGGCCGAACCTGAATACACTGAACAATTCCCTGTTTTTACTTTAAACAACTATAAAAATCAGATAATTAGCGAAATAAGTGAACCGGCATATGATTTTATACGTACGCATGTGGATTCTATGCATAACCGCACCATTGTGCTGTCGACTACCACAAAGTTCAATGTTGAGGCTGTTCCCCCTGGTGTGTCCAATGTAATTGTCAACCTGAAATCTATCAATGATATTAAGCGGATCAATAAGTTTTTTGAAGCTGTTAACAGCAAGTTGCCTGTAGGCGGAGTGTATATTAATTGTGTGATTACCAACGAAATACGTAAATCCCGGATTCTCAGGATTTACCCCTGGGGGATAAAAAATATAGCATATTTATTTTACTTTATTTTTAAACGCATATTCCCTAAAATGCCGGTATTTAAAAAATTCTATTTTTTTATGACCAATGGTTATGGCAGGGCCATGTCGAAGGCAGAAGCATTCGGCAGGCTATATTCATGCGGTTTTGAAATAGTGGCAGAAAAAACAATCAACGATATACAGTTTTTTGCCGCACGCAAAATCGGTAAACCTGCCTACGATATGAATCCTACGTACGGACCGCTTATCAGCCTGAAACGTATGGGAAAAAACGGCAAGATTATACATGTGTATAAGTTCCGCACCATGCATCCTTATTCGGAATATATCCAGCAGTATGTTTTTGATAAAAACAGCCTGCAGCAAGGAGGAAAGTTTAAAAATGATTTCCGTATTTCGACCACCGGGCGTATTATGCGAAAGCTATGGATTGATGAGTTGCCTATGCTTTTCAACCTGGTAACCGGTGATTTGAAACTTGTAGGCGTCAGGCCCTTAAGCATGCATTATTTTAACTTATATACCAGGGAGTTACGGGAGCTTCGAACGAAATACCGCCCCGGGCTTATCCCTCCCTTTTATGCTGATATGCCCGAAACACTTGATGAAATAATGGCCTCGGAAACGCGTTACCTTGAAGCATATGCAAGGCATCCATTCCGAACTGATTTCAGGTATTTCTGGAAAGCGGTGAATAATATTGTGATAAAGAGGAAGAGGAGCGGGTGAGAGGGAAGGGGG
>CAIWMA010000284.1 GCA_903913645.1 uncultured Bacteroidales bacterium
ACAGAATGACAGGCAACACAACCTTTTTGCTCGACAATTAGCCTGCCTTCTGCACCAGGTTTTGCCGCTACGGTTGAATCAATCTTTGGCGGTGTAGCTGCATACCATTTATCAAAAGTACCCTGGTCAACAACCTTAACGACTGTTCCCATATAGGAATGGCGCAGACCGCAGTACTCAGCGCAAAAAAGATCGTACGAACCAACCACCAGCGATCTGAACCACATCGAATTATCCTTACCCGGGACAACATCCGTTTTAATTCTGAAAGCCGGAATATATAAGCTATGAATCACATCAAGAGATGTCATATATAACGCAACGGATTTGTTAACAGGTACATAGAGCGTATCTTCGGTTTTGCCGTTTTCATATTCAAAGCGCCAGCTCCACATTTGTGCGGTGACTTTCACTTTCATGGCATCAGCAGGAATTTTGTGCTCAGGTGTGTATGAACGCCAGCCAACCCAGAACATGAATAATACAAGAATCAAAGGAATAACGGTCCAGATGATTTCTAATTTAGTGCTTCCTTCAATTTCAGAGGCAACAGGATTTTTCTTCTTGTTGTATTTTACAATGAAAATGATAATAACGGTAGTTATACCAATCAGGAAGAAAAGGGAGATTCCGCCGATGATGGCAAAAGCTGTATCGACGCCTCCCGAAAAGTTTGAGTATCCTTGGAACATAGTGTTTAACGGTATAAGTAATCAAAAAATGTAATAATGATCACCACCGCGTAAATGGCAAGCACAAGAGTTACCATGAAGCGGTATATTTTTTCATCAAACTTCAGATGCATGAAGTAGAGTAGAACGATAGCAGCCTTTATTGATGCAATCAGCATGGCTGCCGCTGTATTGAAAGGGCCCAGGTGCACACTTGTAATAGTAACCGTAAGTACAGTGAGCATAATAAGACACAGCAGCACAACAATCTGTGACTTGTAGGTTGATATATGGTTTTTATGTTCGCTCATGGGGCTTAGTGAATTAAATAGAACAATGGGAACAGGAAAATCCAGATTAAATCGACAAGGTGCCAGTAAAGGCCACTGTTTTCGAGGAGTGAATAGCGTTCCTGCGTCACTTTCCCGTTTTTAATCTTTACGAAAGTTACAACTAACAATACCATTCCTACGATAATATGAACAGCATGCAAACCAGTCATAAAGAAATACAGTCCGAAGAAAAGCATATCTCCTTTACTGAGGCTCATCAGGAAATCGCTTCCGGGATAAATATCGTGATGGATTTTTGCGCCCCATTCGAAATACTTATTTACAAGGAATATAAATGCCAGCAAAATAGTGGTTCCAATCAGGATCAACGAAAACTTTTTGTTACCTAATTGCAAGGCTGATATCGACATTGCCACCGTCATACTACTGATTAACAATATGATGGTGTTGATCAGACCAATGGTTACGTTCAGTTCCTGGGCTGCCAGGTGAAATTCGACCGGGTGTTTGTACCGGTAGACTGAATAAACAATGAACAGTCCGCCGAAAAGCAAAATTTCAGTAAAAATAAACAGCCACATTCCCAGCTTTGAAGCAGCCATATCGAAATGTTCGGCGTGTTCTATATGATTTTGTTCCATAGACTGATTATTTTTCGATTAAATCATAAGGTTCATGATCGATTACCGGAATCTCCTCGAAATTTTCAAGAGAAGGAGGCGATTGTATTTTCCATTCCAGCGTACGTCCACCCCATGGATCATCCATTTCTTCGGGTGTTCCTTTTTTAGCACGAAGCAGGTTTACAATCACAACGATAAGTGATGTAGCCAAAATCCATGAACCAATAGTTGACAAAAGATTCAGATTTGCAAACTGGGGAAGGTAATCGTAATAGCGACGCGGCATACCCATGAAACCCAGGAAGAACATCGGCATGTATAGAACATTGAAACCAATAAACAGTCCGAGAAGTGCCCTGTTAGCCAATTTCTTATTGTACATCTTTCCGAACATTTTCGGGTACCAGTAATGAAGGGCCGCAAAAAATGCCAGACCGGCACCACCAAATACAATGTAATGGAAATGTGCCACAACAAACATTGTATCGTGAACATGCACATCGGTTGAAACACTTCCAAGGATCAAACCGGTAAGTCCGCCAATCATAAAGATGAAGATGAAAGCCATTGCCCACCAGAAAGGAGGTTCGAGCGAAATGGATCCTTTATACATTGTGGCTGTCCAGTTAAAAACTTTAATGGCACTTGGGATAGCAACAAGGAAAGTCAGGAATGAAAATACCAGGCGAGCCGTTTCGCTCATACCTGAGGTAAACATGTGGTGACCCCAAACCAGGTAACCTACGAAGGCAATGGCTAAACTCGACATCGCAATGGCTTTATATCCAAATACTGTCCTGTGCGAGAAAGTTGTAATAATTTCCGTTATTGCTCCCATCGCCGGCAATATCATTATGTAAACTGCCGGATGCGAATAGATCCAGAAAAGATGCTGATACAAAATCGGGTCACCACCTTGTGCAGGATCGAAGAAACCAATATGCAGCACC
>CAIWMA010000285.1 GCA_903913645.1 uncultured Bacteroidales bacterium
AGGTAAGCTCGTTTTACCAGATCAATAAAGGAAATTTTTGTTTCGGGATGTGAAGCGGCAAAAACGGTATCATCCGAAAATACAATCTCATCCGATTTGAGTGAATCATTTTTGAGTTGTACTTTCAAATCAGCAAGGGCAACTTCAGCCAGTCGTGATTTTAATTTATCGATGGCGTTTTTTACTGCCATTCCATTCAGGTCGCTGCCTGATGAAGCTGCAGTAGCAGAAGTGTTCGGGACTTTCGAAGTATTAGTGGCACTGATTTTAATAAATCCAGGCGAAACACCAAATTCGTCAGCGGCAATTCCATGAATTTTAGTGTTCAGCCCCTGCCCCATTTCGGTCCCGCCGTGATTTACGGCAATGGTTCCATCGTTGTAAATATGCACCAAAGCACCGGCCTGATTGAGAAAAGCTGTGGTAAATGAAATGCCGAATTTAACAGGTGTGAGCGAAATGCCTCTTTTTACAAATTCATGAGAATGATTGAATTCGGCAATTGCTTTCCTGCGATTACTATAATCTGATGATGCCAGCAATTGGTCAAACATCACCTGAAGGTGATTGTTGGCAACAATTTCGCCGTAGGGTGTGATATTTCTCAGGCCTTGTCCATAAAAGTTGAGCTTACGGATTTCGGCAGGATCTTTTTTTAGAAAACGGGCTATTTTATCGATTGCTGTTTCAATAACCGCTATGCCCTGTGGCCCGCCGAAACCGCGGAAAGCCGTGTTCGACGGCAGATTTGTTTTGTAGGCATTGCCAACTATTTTAGCATTGGGAATAAAATACGAGTTCTCGGCATGAAGCATTGCGCGCTCAAGGATAGCGCGGCTGAGATCGGTGGCGGCACCGGCATCGCTGTTCAGTTCGACTGAATAAACAAGAATTTTTCCTTCGTCATTGAATCCGATTGTATAATTTGAGAGGAATCGGTGTCGTTTGCCGGTAATTTTCTGGTCGTCATCGCGGAAGAGATGGATGCCAACAGGCCTTCTGGTAGCATTTGCAAGCAATGCAGTCCAGGCAGCCACGTGATTTCCCTGGGTTTCTTTTCCACCAAAACCTCCGCCCATTCGCCTCACTTCCACATCCACTTCATTTTTGGCTATGCCAAGCACTTCGGCAACAATAGCCTGTGTTTCGGCCGGATTCTGGCTCGAAGCATGGACTAACATTTCGCAACCTTCGCCTGGAATTGCCAGGGCCGATTGTGTTTCGAGGTACCAATGCTCCTGTGCCCCGGTTTCGAGTTCCCCGGAAATTATATGAGGTGCCGATTTCAGGGTTTCCTCCACATTTCCGCATTCGATTATGCGTGGAGGCGCAATCAGGTTGCCGGCTGCAATGGCTTCGTGGAGGCCAAGTATAGTTTCGAGTTCTTCAAACTCAATGCGGATCAGTTTTTCAGCTTTGATGGCAGCCTCTTCGGTTTCGGCAGCAATCAATACAATGGCCTGACCGATAAACTGGACCTCATCTTCGGCAAGGCATGGTTCATCGTGAATCACAGGCCCCATCTGGTTTTTGCCGGGAATATCTTTGTATGTCAGGATTGCGGCAACGCCGTTAAGCTTTAATGCGGCTTTTGTATCAATCAAACTTATTCGTGCATGTGCTTCGGGACTGTAAACAACCCTTCCGACCAGCTGCCGGTTCGCTTCAATATCGTTTACATAAACCGATTGCCCGGTTACGTGCTTAAGAGCGCTGTCGTGTTTAAGGTCTGCAGTTTTCATAGCCCGGGAGTTGAAGTTTCTGCATAAAATTTTAACAAAAGATTAGCGGCAACCAGTTTCCGGTATTCAGAGCCGGAGCGGGCATCGCTAAGCGGTGTGAACTCATGCAGGAGTATTTTCATGGCATGTTCTGCATTTGCCCTCGTCCAGGGTTTCCACATAAGATAATGTTCCGTCTCGGCAGCACGCTTAGGCTGGTCGGCCATTCCGCCAAAGGCGAGTATAATTTCTTTCACATGTCCGTCTTCCAACTGTACTGAAAATCCACCGCTAACGGTAGAAATATCCAGATCTTTACGCTTCGAAACTTTGTAAGAATGAACGAACGTATCAGCCTGTAGTTTCGGGATATGAACTGCAGTAATCAATTCATCGTAACGAATATCAGTGGTACGGTACCCGGTAATAAAATCTGAAAAAGGCATAAGTCTTTCGGAATCTGCCGACTGTAGTTTAACTTTTGCCTTATACGCAATAAGCAAAGGCAGCGTATCGCCTATTGGTGAGGCAGAGCCAATATTTCCTCCTATGGTCGCCAGGTTGCGGATTTGAAGTGATCCGAAAATCTGCAGCATTTTGTTCAATGCAGGAAGTTTTTCGGAGGAATGCAACTTCAGGCGTTCGAGGGTCAAACCGGCACCAATTTTGAAATCCTTTTCATCTTCAACAAAATACTTCAGTTCGGCAACATCAGAAATATCAAGGATTTCATTTAAAAATTCACGCTTTTTTGTTTGCCTTAGGGCTGTATCCGAAGCTCCGCTGATAAGGGTTGCAAGAGGATATTTCCGCCGTAAGGCAAGAGTATCCTGTAAAGTAAGCGGCTTATAATAATTCTGTGTCGGAGTATTGATTTCAACAGTCGATTTATCCTGGTTGATTTCACTGAGCAGGGTGACAATTTTTGCTTCGTGAAGCTTAAATTTATCGGCATCAACACACGAACAGGCATGTTCCGCTGCTTTTATGATGGATTGATACCCTGTGCAACGACAGAGATTGCCGGTGAGTGCATCTTCAATTACTTCCCGATCCGGATTGTGATGGTTTTTATAAAGCCCAAACAACGACATTACAACGCCTGGAGTACAGTAGCCGCACTGGCTTCCGTTGTGGTTCACCATTTCCTGCTGAACAGGATGCAGTTTGCCGGAGTCGGCAAGGTTTTCGATTGTTATAAGTTGTTTGCCATGAATCATAGGCAGAAAAACCAGGCAGCTGTCGATGGTTTTGTAGGAAAGCTTACCCTCGTTATTTTCAGCAATTACCACCGAGCAGGCACCGCAATCACCTTCGGCACAGCCTTCTTTCACACCTTTGTGAAAAGGAAAAGAGCGAAGGTAATTCAATACTGTAGTGGTTGGTTTTAATTCGGGATTTGCGTTAAAATCAACCGAAACAACCTTGTCATTCAATACGAACTGAATGATATCGTGTTGCGAACTCATGATTTCTTCAAGGTGTTTTTCACGTCGATCATTTTAGCAATAATGCTGATAGCGATTTCGGCGGGTGTTTCGGCAGCAAACGGAATGCCGATTGGCATATCCACTTTATTGAGTTGCGCTTCGGCTATAGAATGAATTTCAAGGGCATTTTTCCTGATTTCAGCCACTTTGCGTTTGCTGCCTATCATTCCAAGGTAGGCAAATTCGTGCGGAAGGCAGGCCAGCAAAACCGTTTCGTCGAAATCGTGCTTGTGCGTGACTGTGGCAATATACGTGTTGTTATCAAAGGTAAGCGAATCAATAATCTGCAGGAAATCGCCGTTGCGGGTTTCCACACCTGGCATATCCCAGGCATCAAAAATTCCTTCGCGCTGATCGAAAACAAACGGGCGAAATCCAAGCCCGATAGCATACCCTGCAAGGGCTTTCCCGATATGGCCGCCGCCGAAAATATAAAGTTTAGGAAGGCATGCTATAGGTTCAAAATAGATTTCCATGGTTCCTCCGCAATGCATTTTCAAATCCTTCTCAAGGTGAAAACGTTTTGTAAAAGGTTCTCCGCATGAAATAATTTTTAGCGCATCCTGTATAGTCTGAAATTCGACACTACCGCCGCCAACAGTACCCCTTA
Organism: uncultured Bacteroidales bacterium; assembly: GCA_903913645.1. Lineage (GTDB taxonomy): Bacteria > Bacteroidota > Bacteroidia > Bacteroidales > UBA4417 > UBA4417. Next base: position 3,822 of record CAIWMA010000285.1, read on the forward strand.
TAGTGCCATCCTGAAAAACGAGCATTTTAGATCCGGCTTTTCGTGGCGTGGAACCGGTTGTCCCGGTAACTACACATAATACAGCCGGAATACCCTGCTCAATAATTGTTTTCAGATCGTTAAAAATATCCTGCATGAACTTGAAATATCAGGCTAAATTATAAAAAAATGACCGCCCTGTATAGAAAGATGGCGTTTATTTTTTCCATTTGATACGGGAACAAAGGAAACTCTGCCAATAACACAACGCTTCCACCACAGATGTAGACTTTCCCTGAAATCAGTATGGGCTATAGTTTCATGTACTGATATAAGTTTATGAAACAGTTCCGTATCAAACTCCTTCCAGTGTGATCGTTATACAAAATCAGGTATGGCATTGTAATCTCATTCCGGGTTTTGCACTTTTCATCACTTATTTTCTGCACTTTATCGGAAAAATATTTCATGCGTTCTGATGTTGTTCCAATTTTGCATCATCAAACAAAAAACAAAAACCATGAAACGACTATTCATTTTATCCATAATTCTATTTTCTTCTGCCTGTCTCTGGGCACAACAAGTGCAAACCATACGTGGACATGTTATCGACAGAGAATCAAAAACATCGCTTCCGGGAGCCAATGTAGTATTGCTGGATGTTCAGCCGCTTACCGGAACTGTTACCGATAACGACGGGAATTTTCGTCTCGATAAGGTGGCCATTGGCCGCCAGAGCATACAGGTAAGTTATATGGGGTACAAACCGGCTACCTTCCAGGGGATAATTGTGAATTCGGTAAAGGAAGTGGTGCTCGAAGTTGAACTTGAGGAAAACGTGATTATGGGCAGCGGTGTTGTAATTACAGCACAAGCGCACAAAGATGCAACCCGAAACCAGATGGCTGTCGTAAGTGCCCGCACATTTACTGTTGAAGAAACCGAAAAATATGCCGGAAGCCGTGGCGATGTGGCACGTATGGCTATGAATTATGCCGGCGTTTCATCGGCTAACGACCAGCGCAACGATATCATTATCCGCGGTAATTCGCCCAGCGGACTGCTTTGGCGGCTCGAAGATGTGGATATTCCAAACCCTAATCATTTTGCCGAAGGTGGTACAACCGGCGGCCCCGTTGGAATGCTGAACAACAACTTACTCCAGAACAGTGACTTTTTTACCGGTGCTTTCCCTGCGCAATATGGAAATGCATTGAGCGGTGTGTTTGATCTGAATATGCGTAACGGCAACAACCAGAAACACGAACAGTTGTTCCAGGTCGGATTTAACGGTTTTGAAGTCGGGGCTGAAGGCCCTTTTAGTAAAAAGCATGAGGCTTCGTACCTGGCAAATTTCCGTTATTCCACGCTGGAACTTATGAGTGGCATTATAGATATGGGAACTACAGGAATCCCAAAATACAAAGACCTTTCGTTCAAGCTTAACTTCCCGGTTAAAAAAGGGAAGATCACAGTTTTCGCACTCGGCGGTGACAGCAAGATATCCATGCTCGACAGTAAAAACGGCAACAAGCAGGACCTTTACTCCAACGAAGGCCAGGATCTGGTGAACCGCTCACGGATGGGAGCCACCGGCATCTCATATACCCGTTTTATGAATGAACATACTTATTATAAAATTATTCTTTCGGGAATATACCAGGAAGGCGGAACCACCATCGATACACTTGATGCTGTTGGAACGCCACACCCCTACCTGGATCACAACTACGCCGATTTCCGTGTTTCGCTCAGCGGTTTTTTGCACAAGAAATACAACAGCCATTTCTCGACCAGGATCGGTTTTCTTGTCGACCGTATGGGATATAACCTGTTATCTAAAATTTATAACAACGAGTCCAACACGTTGCGCCCTCTGCTTGATGATAGCAAGAGCCTTGCTAATGGAGTGACTTTATACCAGCCTTATGCACAGGCAACCTATCGTTTTAACGAAAAGTTCAGCATTGTTCCCGGACTTCATTTCAGCTATTTCGATCTGAACGGAAGTGCCAGTGTTGAACCGCGCTTAGGAATAAACTGGCAATTTACAGCAAAGCAAAAACTCAGTTTCGGATATGGATTACATTCGCGGACACAGGCTTTATCAACATATTTCCTGGGAACTCAAATTCCTGATTGTTCATTAATAGAAACCAAATTTGAATTCTGGTCCAAAAACCATTCCAAATCCAAAACACTTACTTTGGCAAGTAAATAATCAAAATCCAACCCAACTCAAAATGCC
>CAIWMA010000286.1 GCA_903913645.1 uncultured Bacteroidales bacterium
GTACAAAGTAGCGCTGGAATACAACAAAAATGAGCAGTGTAGGAAGGGACACTAAAATGGTGCCGGCCATAATTGCCGGCCAATCGGTAAGTAATTCGTAGCGTAAGGATGCCATACCGACCGGCAAAGTAAACATTTCGCCGGTGTTGGTGGCGATTAACGGCCACATAAACTCGTTCCATGTTCCCTGGAATGTATAAATAGCAACAGCCGCCAGCGCAGGTTTTGAGTTTGGAATAAATACTTTCCAGAACATCTGGAAATAGTTGCATCCATCAATTAAAGCTGCCTGTTCCAGGTCTTTGGGCATGGTTTCGAAGAACTGCTTCATCAGGAAAATATTTACGATGCTTACCAATCCCGGTAAAATAAGTCCGGAATAAGAGTTGATCATGCGTAATTCGTTGATGATCATAAATTTTGGAATGATCAGGATAATTCCCGGAATCATAAGGCTAGCCATCATGGCCCCAAAAATTAGATTTTTACCCCTGAATTCAAGTTTGGCAAATGTAAATCCGGCCAAAGCCGAAAAGAAAACATTTGTAACAGTCTGGCAAAGCGTAATAACAACACTGTTAAACAACCAGGTTGAAAACGGGAGATCTTTCCAGATGTAGATGTAGTTACGAAGTGTCCATCCTGAATTTACAATCTGACCCGGTTGGTTTATCAGGTTTTTATCATCGGAAAATGATACGATAACCGAGAAGATAAACGGCCCAAGATAAATCAAAGCCATGAAGCTGAGAATGAATAATAACAGGAGCTTTTGTAGTTTTATGGCTTTCATCTTATGGATTTCGTTGTAGCAATTTCGATTCGGGTTCTTATTGATTTCCTGTTTCTTTAATATGGATTTGGCGGAAAATACTTTTTCTGGACCACCGTAACTGTCATAATAATTCCTGCAAGTACAATAGCTGCCGCGGCACCGTATCCCAACCTGAAGTATTTAAAACCATTCTGGTAAACATAATAGGACATGGTTGTTGTAGCGTTGTTCGGGCCGCCTTCGCTCATTACAAACACCTGGTCAAAAACCTGGAAACAGCCGATCAGGCTCATTACGACTACAAAATAGGTTACCGGCCGTACCATTGGCACAGTGATATGCCAGAATTGCTGCCTGCGGTTGGCGCCTTCCAGCCTAGCTGCTTCATATAACGAATCGGGAATGTTTTGTAATCCGGCCAGGAAAGAAACCATAAAGTATCCGGAGGTTGTCCAGATATTCAGCATCATTATTGAGATCAGGGCGGTTCTTGGATTGGTAAGCCAGTCGTTAGCCTGAAAACCAAAATTGCCGAGAATTGAATTGAGCAAACCTTCTTTGGAATATATAGCCACGAAAATGATTGAAGTAACTACTGACGAAGTAACCGCAGGAATATAGAAAGCAGTTCTGAAAAACGACCTTCCACGTATTTTCTGGTTCATCACAAAAGCCAGGAACAAAGCCAGCATGGTTTGTATAGGAACCACGCCAATGGTATAAAGCACCGTATTGAGCATGGACTTGTAGAAAATTTTATCTCCAAAAATCTCCACATAATTTTTAA
>CAIWMA010000287.1 GCA_903913645.1 uncultured Bacteroidales bacterium
CCATTGCCGCAACCGAAATAAACGACCTGCAGTATGTTACACTCGAAGATACCGAAACCGGTATAATAACCGATCTTTCATCAGGTTCGTACACTTTCGATGCAGTAGCCGGCACATCCGAACAACGCTTTAAACTGATTTTCAGCATGCTTTCGGTGCCTGAAAATCAAAAAGCAGAAGCAGCCATATACGGTTACCAGCAAACGGTTTATATCAATATGAAAGACCAGGCAAAGGGTGATATCTATATCTACAATATTGCAGGCCAGCTTGTTTCAACCAAACTTGCAGCACAGGGAACCAACGAAATCAAACTCCCTAATGCCGGCAATTACATAATAAAAGTAATAAGCAAAAACAGTACAGTAGTGCGAAAGGTGTTTATTCAGAAGTAACTGGTGACTGGTGACTGGTAACTGGTGACTGGTAACTGGTGATTAGTGACTGGTGACTGGTGACTGGTAAACAGGACAAACATTCGGATAAAACCTTAAACTCTTAAAAACTAAAGCCTACCTTTTTAAAGCAAAAAACATATGAAACATACCCTCAAAACCCTGCTAATAGTCGCATTACTGTTAATTGCACCTTTATTCATGTTCGCACAAATGCCACCGTTACCTGGAGAAACTCCGCCGGCAGGGAGTGAAATGCCAGGAGCCGGCGCGCCCGTAGGCAACGGCACATTTATATTACTTACCCTGGCCGTTGCATATGCAGCCAGGAAAGTATATGTAGTGCGGGAAGAAGAAGAAACAGAATAAAGCAACAGCTTTGTGCTACTGTGGCCGCTGCATTCGAGCCTCGGTAAATACAGGCCAATACCACAAACACAGCTATTCGCTAAAGGCGGGTGGCTGTGTTTTTTTGTTATACCGTAAACTTATCGTAACTGCACAATCGTTCTAAGCACCGCCATGCGCGGTCCCTAAGATTGCTTCGGCGAAGGAATCTTGTGCTTTCTTATCCAACCCGTGCCCGCCTCGCAATGACGTGCACACCCTCAAGCTTTTACTTTCGATCCCCTTCGAAGGCAACACTGCCAAACTACGACCTGCCTCAAAGGCAAAGTCATTGCGAGGCTTGCAGAGCGTTAAGCGAAGCAAGCCGAAGCAACCTCATCTCAAGCACAATCTCTAGCGGAGAAGCCTTTCCCGCCTATCCAATCCTCTCCACTATTAACTATTCACTATTCACTCTTCACTTTTCACTCTTCACTCTTCACTTTTCACTTCCCTTACTCCACAATAAACTTATTTGTGAAATTGAGAACTCCACTCCTGATAACCAGGATATAGGTCCCTGTCGGGAATTCCGACACATCCACAGCGAACTTTTCAGTCAGGCTGTAATGTTGCTTACTCAATACTTTCCCTGTGATGTCATAAACAGCAAGGTTAAATCCTTCCGGACCTGATCCGGCCAGTTTAACATTCAACAGTTCACCATGAAGCACCGGGTTAGGATAGATAGTTACACCCGGAGGATCGAGGTTTTCAGCTATTCCAACATCTTCAGTCCGTGCAACAAAACCAATTACCGGCGAGCACACTGAACCAGGTATGATTTCCGAAGGAGTTGATCCGGTTTGGCCAGGTTTCATTCAACCGAGCGCAAAATTATCTGAACCACTGCTGCCTTTCATCAATGCTTCAATATAATAACTCTGTCCCTGGATTAGATTAACCGGCAACGATTTTTGAGTAACATATTTGTCCCATTGCCTAGAATTAGTAAACCCGGTAACGGAAGCAATCTTAATTTTATTGGCAGTATTATCATCGGTACTTAACCATAACTCGCTGCTCTCGTCCGATGCTATCCAAAAAGTGTAGCTTCCGCTTAAAGGAGCACATATATACCCCGCTAACCTGGCTCCGAAATTTTCAGAAACATTCAACGGCGCTTCCATAGCTGGAAGCAACATTGCACTTGATGGAACACCAGGGTAATTAATATTGGTTTTGAGTGCACTCACATCACTGCCACTAATGTTGCTCCATTTCTGATAAGCGATATAGCCGGTTGCTGCGCAGCTTTTGGTGTTTACTAAATTCACATAAACCGTAGCCTGGCTGGCAAGGTTCCCTGCCCCGTTATCCTGTACTTTTGTAACAAGCGCAAATGCAAGATTGGTTTGAAGATCCAGCGCTGCTGAATTCGCAACAGCCAGCACACCGGTTGATGGATTAATGGCAAATGCGTTATCGGTATTCCCCGAAACTATTGACCAGGATAAAGCCTGCCCGGCATCCGGATCGGAAGCGGCAACAGACCTGATAACCGTGCCATTGGCGGCAAAAGTGTTTACACTAAAGGTCTGATCGACTATAACCGGCTTTTCATTTACATTCAGAATGGTAACAGTTACCGTGGCCTGGCTGCTAAGGCTCCCGGTGCCGTTATCCTGAACTTTAACCACAAGAGCGAATGATGGAGTGGCTTCGAAGTTTATTGCCGATGCAGTGGCAACCGATAAAACGCCTGTTGAAGCATTAATTGCAAGGGCACTACCTGTATTTCCTGATACTATCGAAAACGTCTTGGTTTGCCCCGCATCAGCGTCGGTGGCGGTTACAGTTCCGACAGCAGTTCCGGCAGGACTGTTTTCGTTTAAACTAAAACTTTGATTAGGGATAGCTGGAGCTTTATTGCCGCTCGTTGTCTGCTTTATCAACACAGCAGATGTGTAAGGGCTTAAGGTAATGCTGTTTGCATATGTTATTCCCTTCACATCGATGTAGGTTCCGGGCAGCACAATAGTTTGACTGGCATTGGTTGCATTGTACTCAAACCGTACATCATTTGCAGTAGCAATAGTTGCAGGAGATTTATTGGCATTGGCATCCTGGCCCGAAAATACTTTCCACTGAGCAAGGGTTCTGTCAACAGTTCCTGCAGTTGGAGTTCCTGTTTGAATCGTTAAGTTATCGTCAATTGGTCTTGCATAGTAATTGCTGTCAAGAGAACCAAGCAGAGCAATATCATCTGTTGCACTTATATGCTTTACAGTTAATTCAGTACTGTTCTTAGCAATAAATTTATTGCCATGAAAATTGTTATTTCTCAATGGTGTACTTGAATTTGATTCCTGAATTCTTAATGCGCAGACCGTATTCCCGAAAAAGGTATTTCCCCTTACCCTGATGTTATTTGCATTATGCAGTTTTAATCCGCTGTAGGCATTAAATGCACAGGTATTGTTCGTTATGTCAATATCAGAAGTAGGTTCATCAATATAAATACCCTCTACTATCTTTGTTGTGGTGGTTGTCCCTGTTAAATCGCCAATACCATTCAAAACAATGTTCCCGTCTATAACCCTGCTTATGCTGGTGGTTCCGGCCGTGTAAATCCCTCCGCCGTCATTCAGGTTCAGGCAAAAATGATTGATCAGGTTGTTTCTCACCTGACTTCTGCTGGCAACAACCAGGTAAATCCCGTTATAGCCTACACTATCAATAGAATTGTACTGATAAAGATTATCAGCACCTTCGGCAATTATACCAATGCAATTATTTCCCCAGGTGGCTGCACCTTTTATGATTCCACAGTTTTTAATGGTATTATTAGTAACTGACATAAAGGTACTATGCGCATAAATCCCTGTTCTGTTAATGTGATTAATAGATGTATTATTAATTTGCCCATGTGAACTCACAAAGTCAATGCCATCGCCTCCCGAATAGTTAATTGCACAATTAACCACTTTTCCGTAATCTGCATTGTTATACCAATATAATGCAATCTTGTTAGCTCCTGTAAAATTCAGCCCGGTAACAGTTATGTAGTCGAACCCATTGTTTTTGAATAAATAATCGAGTGTTGCTACCTGTACATTTTTTGCAGTGGGATTGCCAAAAATGTAAAATTTCCCGGTTGTTGTATTATGATACCATTCGTTTGTTGCATCAAGGGTTTTTAAATCATTCTGAATAAAATATCCCCATCCGGCATTTGCAGTGGTGGTTGAGCCCAGGGTAGTAAAGGCAAGCACTGTACCTGTATGATTGGTAATCGTATTTCTATCCAACACATAGGGGTTTTTCCTGATCACAACCTCTGCTCCGGTCCAAACAGGCGACGCTGCGAGTTGATTATCCGTAATTGAAGCAGTACCGGAACTGGATTCATAGGTAAGGTAACCGGTATTGGGGTATTTCCCGACTCCCTGTTGGCTGCCATCAACAGTAACCATGTTGGATTGGGATTCAGAAGCAATAACCCCTGAATATATACTGCCTGATTCATCGGTCCAGGAAGAAATTGTGGAAAATCCTGTAATTACCGGATCAGCGCCTGAACCATAAGCACCTATAACAATCGGACTTGCTGCTGTTCCTGACTTACCAATGGTAAC
>CAIWMA010000288.1 GCA_903913645.1 uncultured Bacteroidales bacterium
CCATTCCATGAATGCAAACCCAATTTACATTTGATTGTCATAATTTTTTCATTTATGGTTACTAATTTCATTTTTATGCCAGCTAACTAGTTTATATGTATACCTTCATACCCCCAAAGGTGTACAATATATTCCAATTTGGCTTATTATATATACCTTTTATATAAAATAAGTGATTCATATTTCTGGCTAAATTAACGAATTATTTTACATATCGTCAAAAGGTGATTTTATTTTTTCTAAACTCTTTTCGGTTACGTGTGTGTATATCTCGGTCGTTTTGCTACTCTTATGGCCAAGTAGTTCTTGTATATACCTCAAATCGGTTCCCGATTCCAATAAATGCGTGGCATAAGAGTGCCTGAGCCAATGCAGTGTAACCGGTTTTATTATATAAGCTTTTTCCAAAGCATATTTTAATACTTTTTGAAGGCTTGTTTCGCTGTATTGTGTTCCTTCCTCTTGCCCTTCAAATAACCATTCTTTTGGGTGATACTTTTTATAATATTCGCGCAACATGCCAATTACTTTATCCGAAATAGGTATAACCCTGTCTTTCTTCCCTTTGGCATTCAGTATTAATAATAAATGGCGCTTCGAATCAACATGGGTTGGTTTCAGATTCAACAGTTCACTTCTTCGCAAACCACAAGCATAAATAAGACTAAGCATGGTACGGTGTTTCTGGTTCTGTAGGGCATTAAGTATCGTACGTACTTCCTCTTTACTCAGTACATTGGGCAGTTTGTGCTCGCGCCGGGGGCGTTCGAGCTGTTCGATACTAAGCACTGAACCTTTAATTTGTCGGAAAAATAGCTTTGCCGCATTGACAGCCTGGTTTTGGTATGAATAACTCAACCTGCGCGGGATCATATATTGATATACATACCGCTGCATATCTTCGTTGGTAGCTTCGGCGCTGGTTTTGGGCGAAATAAAACGCAGAAAAACAGCGATGGCCTGCACATAGGTTTCGATACTGGATGGACTGTATCGCTTTTGTTCCATCCAATTGGCGAACCGGTTCAGTTCCAGGCGGTTTTCAGCACTGAGCGGAGCCAGTTCGGTTACAATCACGGGTTCATTATAAACAGGTGCAGGTTTTGGCGCTGGTTCCTTTCTGAAATCGAGGTCGGTAATGCGCGTATTGAAATAGTTTTCGAGCAGTTGCAGGTTATTTCCATAATTTGGAACCTCCCAATGATATTCGGCCCGGTTCCAGCGCACATATCTGAAGGTTTGCAAAAACTGTATGTCCGCTTCGTTTTTGGGTAACTTAATTTGTATGTGCTTGCCGATAACCCATATCTCAACCCCGGCCTGTAAAGGTTTACCGGGCTTTGCCGTTTCAGCCTTTTCAGTTTTAATTTTATTCTCTATGGGTTGTGCCGGCAGCTTAACCTGATCCGCTTCCGGAAAAAGCAATAACAGTTGCTCACAGGCTTCCTTCGTGTCGGGTATATGCCAGGCTTTGCGCGTCTGGCTCCACGCGGCGCCATCTATTTGTCTCACAAGGGCAATTAGCTCAGTATTATACTCAAATTCGAGGAACAACCGCTCCTTACCTCTATGCATCAATCGGTATTGACGTATCGCTTTCACTTTAATATTTAAAACTATAAAATTAATGAAAAACCAGCAAAAAAATTAATTGAACGAAATTATTTGTACCCTGGCCACCTTAAACCTTTTTTTGCTTTTGATTAAAAAAAATCCCTGCCACTTAGTACAGCAACAGGGATTAAGGTATTGTTAGATTCTTAGTTTACTTCCTACTATTTGTCACAATAGTTTTTAAGCAATTTTATTTAATGGGAAATCGATACGGGTAAGTACTCCTTCGTTAACATACACTGTGGTTTGCATGTCGGCACGGCCGGCATAGGACACGGTAAAGAGGTAAGCTCCGGTTGTGAGCGATTTAAGATCGAGACCTCCACCGGCTGATTTTACTTTTACTGTTTTTGACAGGTCGGGGCCCGAGGTAAGGGCTTTGCCATTGGTTTCGATTTTGGAATAGGTAAGTATGGTGCCGGGCAGTGGCTGGTTGGTTTCGGCATCATATACTTTTGCTTTAACCGATACATGGCTGGCAGGACTGTGATCAATAGTACGGATGGTCCAATACAAACTATACCAGGCAGGATCGCTTACACGTTTGTTTTCAACCATATTATCGAAAGGAACAATACAATTGTCGACTGCCTTAAACTGTAATTTAATTTGTTTGGTCACCTCTTTGTGATCATTTTTCTGGCGACTGTATTTCTTAAGTTCCTCGCCGAATGTATTTACAAAGGCAGTGTTGGAGTTAAGTGTTTCTTCAGTTACGCCATACGTAAGCAATGACGGAAGGTACTCAGCGCCGGCGCTAATAAAGTTTTCGAAACGGAAAAGCAATTTAGTATCGGAAAGCCTCTTCAATTCCGACAATGTAATTCTTACTTTTTCCATAAGGCTGATGTTGCCTGTTGCGAATGCCATCGAATAAATAACGTTGGCCAGTTGGAATAGTGGCGGCGTTGCATTTTCGCGTGCCACATCTTTAGTTTCGGCCGAATTCAGTTCGAGTTCGTCCTGCGTTTTCAACAGATTTCTTAAATCTGCCATTGCAATGTCAAGAGCTTCCTTGATCTTGATGTACTCCTCCTCCGGTTTAAACTGCCCCTGATTTTCTGCAGCAAACCCTTGAACATCGCCATCCCTGTTAAAATGGTTTTTTTGTTCTTTAGTCATTTGTTTTAAGTTTTATATACACGCTTTGTGTATGGTTTACATCTATTTATATTCTATGTGTTGATATGTAATAGGAAAAATATAGAAAAAAATTAAATATATTTTTATATGCCTGATTATCATACTATTATAACAGATATTTTTTTTATCTTTTTCCAATTTGAATAAAACGGAGTTAAAAATCGACTTGCCGGAGCAAATTCCGGCTCAAAAAAAAACGCAATTAGCAATGAAATTGTCGTCTTTTGCAGAGCTCGTACCGGATTTTGCAGAGCCCGCGTCGTGTTTTGCAGAGGTCACATCGGATTTTGCAGAGCCCGCATCGTCTTTTGCAGACCTCGCGTCGTCTTTTGCAGAGCCCGCGTCGTATTTTGCAGCGTCCGCGTCGGATTTTGCAGACCTCACATCGTCACCTGAATTGAATTTATCGTCACCTGCAGAGCCCTCGTCGTGTTTTGCAGAGGTCGCGTCGTCTTTTGCAGAGCCCGTGTCGGATTTTGCAGGGCCCGCGTCGGCGCTTGCAGCCCCCGCGTCATGTTTTGCAGAGGCCGCGTCGGATTTTGCAGAGGCCGCGTCGGATTTTGCAGACCTCACGTCTTCACCTGAATTGAATTTGTCTTCACCTGAATTGAATTTATCGTCACCTGCAGAGCCCGCGTCGTGTTTTGCAGAGCCCGCGTCGTGTTTTGCAGAGGTCGCATCGGCTTTTGCAGAGCCCGCATCGACTTTTGCAGCGCCCGCATCCGATTTTGCAGTGCCCTCATCCGATTTTGCAGAGGCCGCGTCGGATTTTGCAGAGGCCGCGTCGGATTTTGCAGAGGCCGCGTCGGATTTTGCAGACCTAATGTCGTCACCTGAATTGAACTTATCGTCACCTGAATTGAATTTATCGTCACCTGAATTGAATTTAGCGTCACTTGCAGAGCCTGCGTCGTGTTTTGCACAGCTCTCGTCCGCTTATGTGCGCCTATCGTCCGATTTTGCAAGCCTCTAACTGAACGAGATATTACCTACCTATTGAAAACAATCCGATTCCACTCTATTAACGTTATGATTGCAATATTAACACCATAGTATATGTTAACCCGCCCAAGCATGTTAGTTTGAGTTTTTCTTCTATAAATTATAGTCACAATAAGGTCTTTACCGGATTCCGGTTAACCAATAGATGATACAACTTTTCTGTTTCTGCACACAGGTATTGTTATGAAAGTAGAAATCACACAAAACCGGGAAAATACTACTACTTTGGTTTATAAATCCAGCCATTCCGGGTGTAACCTAAATAGGCAAGCAAATCGTGAAACTTGTATTCAGGCTGAGCATCCAGTTCGCTGCTCCCTAAGGAAAGTAAGCTGTTTTTGGTATATGTTGTCCATTGTTTTTCCTAAATAACCCAGGAATAAATAAAATGCAATCTAAAGTTGAAATATATTTATTAAATAATTTCAATAGGATGCTTCGTTTGTTTACTTCAGTAACATTTAAAAAGCCATTAAACTCCGGAAATTACGATGATTACCAAGTATAAGTAAAAAAATATAATTTGCCGAGAAGCTAATGAAATTTTGTAGATTTGAAAAAACACATTAATTTTAAACTTTAAAACCTACAATCAATTAGCACCAGCACCAACGTATTCTGATCTTTAATAGTTAATTCTAAAAATGAAAACTCTATGAAAAAAACCATTACTTTATTTATCTTCTGTCTGTACATAACAATTTCGGGCTTCAGCCAGGCAAAAACCTATTTCTCCTCCGGCCTCGAAATGATTTTTTCATTAGCGAATATTAAAGACAATGGGAACAGCCCGAGTTCGACTTTACGCTGGGCACCGGTTTTCAACTTACAGAGTATGGTAAATGCTGATTTCAACCAACATGTTGGCGTATTTTCAGGCTTGGCGGTAAGGAATGTCGGCTATATATACGACCATTATACTGACCCATCAAGTGAAAATACATACAAGAAAAAATTCCGTTCGTATAACCTCGCCGTTCCGGTAGGAATAAAAATCGGAAACCTTGATAAGATGTTTATATACGGCGGGTATGAAGTTGAATTACCGTTCCTATACAAAGAGAAGACATTTGATAACGGTGATAAGATCAGCAAAATTACCGGCTGGTTTAGCAACCGGGAGCAATTATTCCAACATGGCTTCCTGGTTGGAGTTCAATTTCCATATGGCTTGAATTTAAAATTCAAGTATTACGTGAGTGAATTCCATAATGAAGCTTATACTGACGGATCAGGAAATAAACCTTACGCCGGCCTGAATTCCCATGTATTCTTTTTCTCGTTGAGTACATACCTTTTCAAAATCTTCGACTTAGAGTATGATTTTCATGGAAAATAAACAGTATAAATTAAACGGATAAATCTTTTTATCCTTTTGTGTGAGTTTCCTGGATCATTCGTCAATAAAATTTCAATAAATTTGTCAATTCTACAATAAAATAATCTTTACAAAAAGTCGACTGGAATGAGAAAAATTTTCCTTTTATCTGCATTATTGCTATCGTTATTAATCACCTCAAATGCCCAGAATATTGAACTTTATCCATTTGCAGGATATACTTTTGGCACACACTGTTATGTTGCTACCGGCAAAGCCCGCCTGAGCGACGGATTTACATATGGCGGTACGCTTACTTTTGGTACTGGCCAGCACAGTTCCTTAGAACTTACCTATCTGAGGCAGGATGCAACAGCAACCGCCGAGAATCTGTACAGTAACTTTCCACGTTTTTCTGATCCTGTCAGCATTAATTATATTTTTCTCGGTGGCAGCCGTCTATACCCAATAAATGACAAGGTAACTGCTTTCACTGGTGGGAATATCGGAATGGCAATACTTGGATCAAAGAACAATACTTTTGATAACATCGAAAAACTCGCTTTCGGCTTTGATGTAGGCGTTAAGATCATGGTTTCCGATAAAGTAGGCATTCGTTTACAATCGAACCTTAATATGCCTGTTACCAATGTTGGCGCTGGTTTATGGTGGGGTTCCGGAAGCGGTTCATCGGTTGGTGTTACGGGTAATATTCCGTTCGTTCAATTCGGATTTACCGGCGGACTGATACTAAAAATGAAATAGTTAATAAAACGAAAAAACAGATTAATTTTACAATTCAAAACCTGAAACCATGAAAATCAAGATCCTTTTAGCATTAAGTTTAATCGCATTGATGTATTCCTGCATGTCTACAACTAAACTTGAAACAAGTTGGGCAGATCCTTCTTTTAATGCTGCAACTATGAAACCTTTCACAAAGGTACTCGTATTAGCCCCGCTCAAAGATGCGTCATCGCAGCGGATTGCTGAAGACAAAATTGCAAAACAGCTAAAACCGGGTGTAGCCGTTCAATCGTATACATACCTCACGCCTAAAGATACAGACAAAGACCTTATAGAGCAAAAGTTGTTGAAGGATGGCTTTGATGGCGTTATAGAAGTACATTTGAAAGATGTCCAGAAAAGCACCTCTTACACACCTGGCACTACGTACGGCGGATGGTATGGGTACCGAAATTATTCTCCTGGTTATTATTCGGAAGATAAGACCTTTATGGTTGAAACTAACTTCTATTCACTAAAGGAAAAAAAGTTACTGTGGTCAGGAACTACTTCGTCACTTAATCCCTCAAGCCTCGATCAAACTATGGACCAGATCATTTATACGATCAAATACGAATTACAGAAAAAAGGATTTCTGAAGAAATAATTCCAGTCACAAAAAGAACTTAATCCCCCGGAAATAAACCATATTTCCGGGGGATTTTTATTACGTGTTATCATCCCGGAGTGTTGGAATATAGGTTGTGAATGCCGAATAAACCGAATGGCACCCTGCTGATGCATTCCTTTTAATTATCTTTGCACCTTTAAAACAGGAACAAGTTTACTATTTATGGATTTCGAAGCTACCGAATACACACTGCAATCGTTGGTCACAGGCAAACTTTTTAATGATACCGGTTGGCTGCTCGATGCACCCGGCGAATCAAAACCAGGATTAATCAGAGCAATATACAAGCACAAACAGATGAATCCGAAGGCTACATCCTATGGCATTTATCGCTTTGCGGACTGGCTTCCTGTCAGCAGGATGTTGCATGGATCATCGGCTCCTGTTACCTATAAAAGTTCAGGGTTAGCTTCACATCTCGGATTAAAAAACCTGTATGTTACTTTCAGCGGCTATTGGCCCGAAAAAGGAGTGGAAATGACGACCTGCTCTTTTAAGGAAACCGAAGCCTATTCAGTTTGCGGTCGCCTTGATCCGGACCAGAAAAAAGTACTTGTTGTTGCTTCAGCAGGTAATACAGCACGTGCCTTTGCAAAAGTATGTTCCGAAAATAATATTCCTTTGCTTTTAAGTGTTCCCGAAGATAACCTGGATGCATTGTGGTTTGAGAAACCTCTTAATGATTGCGTTAAACTCATTGCCTCACGAACCGGAAGTGATTATTTTGATGCCATTCACCTCTCCAACCTCGCTTGCCAGTGCGAAGGATTTGTTGCCGAAGGCGGTGCCAAAAACGTTGCGCGCCGCGACGGAATGGGAACGACCATGCTGTCTGCTACTACTCATATTGGCGAAATACCTGATTACTATTTCCAGGCCATTGGAAGCGGAACCGGCGCCATTGCTGCATGGGAAGCTAATATTCGCCTCAATGCTGACGGACGTTTCGGCAATAAATTAATGAAACTGATGGTTTCACAGAACCACCCTTTTGTTCCTATAATGAATGCATGGAATGCCAATTCGCGCGATATGCTTCCTTTTGACGATGAAACCGCGCGTAAAGAAGTTGAAACCATTGATGCCAAGGTACTTTCGAACCGTAAGCCCCCCTACCCTCCTGTCGGCGGTCTTTTTGATGCGCTTACCGAAACTAAAGGAGAAGTGCTGTCGGCAACCAATGAAGAAGCAAAACAAGCTGCTGAATTATTCCTGAAACTCGAAGGCAATGATATTCACCCGGCAGCTTCTGTAGCATTAGCTACACTTATACAAGCTGTAAAAGATGGTAAAATTGAGCCCGAAGCGATTGTGATGCTTAATATTACAGGCGGTGGCGAGGAAAAAATCAAGGAAGGAAAAAGCCTCTATTATCTTAAGCCGGTTGAGATTTTCGGAATCAATCCTTCGTTGGAAGAAGTTCAGGCAGCATTGACTAAAATCTTCGGTTAGTGTCTGCACACCCTAAAAGTGTCTGTACACCCGCAGGGTGTCTGACACTTTTACTTTTTAAACTTTCAGCTAAACTAAATATATGAACAGCGAAGTAATAGGAATTATAGCCGGTGCATTTTCCTGTACCACCTTCCTTCCGCAAGTAATAAAAACCTGGAAATCTAAATCCACTAAGGATGTTTCCCTAACCATGTTCCTGATTGCCACTCTGGGCACAGCACTGTGGCTGCTTTATGGCATTCTGATCAACAGCTTTTCGATAATAGCAACCAATATTGTGGTATTGGTGTTTTCGATAACGATGCTGGTACTGATTTTCATCAACCGGGATAAAGAACGCGGATAACGCGGATGAAACAGAACGCGGATAACGCGGAAAGAACGGATAATAAAAATCAATCAAAATTTTAAAAGAATAAGATACTATCCGCGGCAATCAGTTCTTTCCGTTGCATCAGCGTTCCATTAAAAATCCGCTTCCATCTGCTCTTTCCACATCATCGGTGTTCCAATAATTCTTATCGAAGATTCTTCCTGGAATTCATAAAAACCTTCCTTCGAAACTCAGGCTTTTTCCCAAAATTCAGCAGTAATCCAACTTCCATTTCCGTTCCCCGAAGATAATTCACCAGCTGCCATTCAAAATCTTCCACAATTACTTCAGTGGCTTTTAATTCTAATATCACAAGGTTTTCAACTACAATATCAGAAAAATAATCACCTACAATATTTCCTTTGTAATAAACTTTGATTGGTTTCTGTGCAACAACATTAAACCCTCTGAATTTTAACTCGATCATCATTGCATTTTGATAAACCTTTTCCAAAAATCCATATCCTAATTCGTTGTATACATCAAAAAAAACCTTTAAAATAGCATCGGTTAAATCTTTATGAATTAGCTCCATACAACAATCATTATAAGAGTTATAATCATTAGGTAAGTTAATAATAACTACTTCTTACTTTAAAATCAGTTCTTTCCGCCTAATCCGCGTTCCATTAAAATCCGTTTCAATCCGTTCTTTCCGCGTCATCCGCGTTCTACTCCTGTCGCATATTGTGAAACACATTAATCACATCATCATCCTCTTCCATTTTCTCAATCAGTTTCTCAACATCAGCCTTTTGTTCATCGTTTAAATCCTTGGTATCATTAGGAATGCGTTCGAAAGCAAAGGTTTTAATCTCGAATTTATTGTCTTCCAGGTATTTCTGAATAGATCCGAAATTATGAAAATCAGCATACAGCACAATTTCGCCTTCTTCAACGAAAATTTCATCCAAACCGAAATCAATCATCTCGAGTTCAAGCTCTTCAATATCAATACCTTCTTTCATAGCAACTTTGAAAGTACATTTACGGTCGAACAGGAAGTCGCACATCCCGGTTGTGCCGAAACTACCGCCATATTTATTAAAATACATCCTCACATTGGCAACGGTGCGGGTAGGATTATCGGTAGCTGTTTCAACAACAACAGCCACGCCGTGGGGTGCATATCCCTCGTAAACCACTTCCTTATAATCGGACGAGTCCTTCGAAATTGCACGTTTTATAGCACGGTCGATATTATCTTTCGGCATATTTTCGCTTTTCGCCGTTTGAATAAGCAAGCGTAACCTTGAGTTGCTGGCAGGATCAGGTCCACCGGATTTTACTGCCATTTCAATATCCTTGCCAAGGCGTGTAAAAACCCTGGCCATATTGCCCCACCGCTTCATTTTACGTGCTTTGCGAAATTCAAATGCTCTTCCCATTGTGTGTTTTTATAATTAGATTATCGATTGTTATCGGTTACTGGTGACTGGTTACTCATTGCAAGTTTAGGAGGCAATTAAGCGCTTCGATTAAAGAATTGAACCTAATATCTGGTTTATATTAACAGCCAGAAACCAGAAACAAATATTAATAACCCTCCCTTTTTCATCGAGGCGGCAAAAATACTCCGATTCCGCCAATTATAAAACTTATTTATGGATTTCATTTATCGGGAATATTTGCAAAAAGAAAGCCCCGCAACTATAGAGTTAAACGGGGCTTTGTATTAATGGTTAGTTGGTTTTATTTTTCAATCCGCATTTTGTAGAATGACCGCCACACAAATACAAGTGCAACAAGTAAAAATGCTACACCAACATATGGAGCCACCGGACGGAAAGCTGGTGAAATAGCAATTTCCATTGCCAGTAATCCAAATAAAGTGGAGAATTTGATAACCGGGTTCATGGCTACTGACGAGGTATCTTTAAACGGATCTCCAACAGTATCGCCAACGATTGTAGCGTCATGCAGCGGAGTACCCTTCATTTTCAAATCAACTTCAACCACTTTTTTTGCATTATCCCAACCGCCACCGGCGTTAGCCATAAAGATTGCCTGGAACAAACCAAAAATTGCTATAGAAATAAGGTAAGAAACAAAGAATGATGCTGCAGCAAACTGAATTGCTTTTGTAGCCCCACCGGTTGCTTCATAACCTGAAATAAATGCAAATGCCAGAGCAAATGAGAATATACCAATAAAGATGTTTAACATCCCTTTCTGAGCATATTGGGTGCAAATTTTCACAACCTCTTTCGATTTTTCAACATCGGCTTTTTTAGGTGCATTTGGATCTAAATTGATATTCTTTTTGATAAACTCAACCGCACGGTAAGCACCAACCGTAACTGCCTGGGTAGAAGCCCCGGTAAACCAATAGATAACAGAACCACCACAAAGGAAGCCCAGGATTGTCCACGGGTTTAAGATATTCAAAATGGTTTCGGGTTCAACACCCAATACATTCTTGATAACCAATATAAGGGAGAAAATCATGGTGGTTGCTCCAACAACAGCAGTTCCGATTAATACAGGTTTGGCTGTTGCCTTAAAGGTATTTCCAGCGCCATCATTTGCTTCCAGGTAATGCTTCGACTTTTCAAAATCAGGTTTGAAACCAAAATCTTTTTCAATTTCCGCAGCAATGTTTGGTTCATCTTCGATCAGTGAAAGTTCGTAAACCGATTGTGCATTATCGGTTACAGGTCCGTAACTGTCAACAGCAATGGTAACAGGTCCCATTCCCAATAATCCGAAAGCAACCAAACCAAATGCAAATATCGATGAGTAAATCATAAAATGTTCGAGGCCAAATGTACTTGCCACATAAGCAATAAACATAAGCACCACGAATACCATTCCCATCCAGAACGCGCTGAAGTTACCACCGACGAAACCTGAAAGTATGGTAAGTGAAGCTCCGCCCTCTTTCCCTGAGTTTACAATTTCCTGGACGTGGGCCGATTTTGGTGAAGTAAATATTTTAGTAAATTCAGGAATAACAGCCCCGCCAATAGTTCCGCAACTGATGATAACAGATAATACAATCCATAAGTTGGAATCCAAAGCACCTATTACGGTAGCAGGTCCAACCATGAAATAACTTGCTACAAAAGTTACCAGGATCGACATGATGGAAGTAATCCAGACAAGATTGGTAAGTGGCCTTTCAAAATCAAGATCATCAACTTTGCTATATAAAGACTTACTGATAAAATCGTTAATATAGAATGATCCGATCGAAGTTATGATCATTAAAATACGCATGGCGAAAATCCAGGTAAGGAAAGCTGCCTGCCATTCGGGATTTGCTATAAAAGTACCATCAGCAACAGTACCTACTGCTAAAACAATAAACGAGATAAGAGCAACACCTGTTACACCGTAAGTTTCAAAACCATCGGCAGTCGGGCCAACGCTGTCGCCAGCATTGTCACCGGTACAGTCAGCAATAACGCCTGGGTTACGCGGGTCGTCTTCACCAATTTTGAAAACTACTTTCATCAGGTCAGAACCGATATCGGCAATTTTTGTAAAAATACCACCGGCAATACGCAAAGCGGAAGCACCAAGTGATTCACCAATCGCGAACCCGATGAAACATGCACCGGCTAAATGACGCGGAATATAAAGCAGGATAATCAACATCATAATTAACTCAACACAAACAAGAACCACACCTATACTCATACCTGAATCGAGTGGTATTTTGAGCAGTTTAAGTGGTTTGCGCTCGAGCGATGCAAAAGCCATACGACTGTTTGCAAATGTGTTCATACGGATACCAAACCAGGCAACTCCATAAGAACCAAGTATACCTATAACTGCCCAAAGAAGAATAAGCGCAACACCGCCAATTCCTGCATCCTGTAAAACTCCATAGTAAAAAGCAACACAAGCGGCAATAAAAGCAAAAAGTATCAGCAGGAATTTCCCCTGTTGAATCAGGTACGTTTTACAGGTTTCGAAGATGACTGCCGAAACATCCAGCATGCTCTTGTGAGCACGTAAATTCTTCACTTTAAAAAACTGGTACAATCCAAAGCCTAATCCGCCTAAGCAAACAAGGAAACCGAGCAGCAGAAGGTTATTCTGGTCAGGGTTGAGCTGAGGAATTTTAAGGTCGGCCTCACTGGCAAACACAGGAAATGCTGCCAAAGCTAAGGCTAGCAGTGCGATAATTCTCTTCATATACATATGGGATAAATTGGTTTTGTATTTGATTTGATATGCACCAAATTTAGGAAACATTATTCTTAAATCAACAAAAAAGTTGATATAAAAAAAACAAAGCATTTTGCTTTTTATACTGTGACATCAATTTTAGCTTCTTCGGTTACCTGAAAATCATTTTTACCACGGAAGCACTAAGAAGACAGAGTAACACTGAGGCGTGTGTCTAAAATATGCTTTGCTTTACCTGTTTTTCCACTCAAAAAATAATACGAACTCATACTGAGCTTCTTATAAACACATAAACCTCTGTGAGCCTCTGTGTTCTCCGTGCCTCCGTGGTTAATTTTGATAAGTTTATTTTGTCGCAACAACAAACAGGTCGAAACAATCGGCGGTGCTTTCTTTCAGGAAGAAATCAGAAAGAGAAACCTTATTAACAATTTCAGTATTGCCTTCCATCAATTTGCGGCGGTTCAGCCGGTTCATAATATCATAAGGTATTTGTAGCAACTGGCGGGGAAGCCTGTATTGCAGTTTTAAAACATCAAACCTGGTAATTCGCTGTACTGAAGCTTTGTTGCGTTCATGGTATTCCATAACTACCGGGCTGCCAAAAACTCCTTTAACTTCAACCTTTCCAAAGCTATTTCCAACAATTGCTGCAAGTTCTGAAGCCGAATATTCACGAATATGCCATGGATTACGTGTAAGTGACATGGGGCGGTTAGGAGTGGTGAGTAATAACATTCCACCCGGTTTTAATATGCGATGGATTTCACTGACAAAGGTTTTATCATCCTGAATATGTTCTATAACCTGGAAGGTAACAGCAAAATCGAAAGTGTTATCGGCTATTCCAGCCAAGGATGGAAGCAACTGTTTCCTGAATTCCACATTGGCTTGACCAGAGAAATCAGTATCAAATTTATCAACGGCCAGGTAACGTTGGGCAAGCGGAGCGAGCATTTGAATGCCGTACCCTTCGCCACTGCCGAGTTCAATAATGTCACCTTTTACAAATTCGGAAGCAGCCTTGTAGGCATAAAGGCATCGGTTATAAATTACTTGTTCTGAAGGATCGTGCCCGGAACTGCGTTCAGCTGTTTGCATAAATAGCTTATTAGTTTTGCAACAAAGGTAAAGGAAATTAAAGCTTAGCTCAAAATTGCTGCTTTAAACTTATGTTGAGAATTGCTTTTTTAGAAAAAATTTCAGAAAAAAAAACAACACAATGCTGACCGTAAAAAGTAAATCGCTATCTTTGCATAATAAACGTACCCAATGACTCATTTCAAACATACTCTTTCCAATAATTGGTGGCGCCGATGGCAAATGCACGTCGTAGCGTAATCCCGGGTATATAAAAAATATAAGATACTCAACTTAAGGGCACATCGTTACGATGTGCCTTTTTCATTTTAAATTCATCCATCTTCTTAATCAATACTTACTGTTATGCAAAACAACAAACGAAACATTGTGCTTTTACCCGAAGAAATGCCTGATAAATGGTATAATATAGCTGCCGACCTTGGCGGAAAAATGTTGCCTCCCCTGCATCCGGGAACGCTGAAACCAATAGATGGAGCTTCGATGAGTGCAATTTTTCCCGAGGCACTTATACAGCAGGAAATGTCGGCCGAACGCTTTATCAGCATCCCTGACGAAGTTCGTGAACTTTACAGCATGTTCCGACCATCGCCACTCTACAGGGCAGTAAACCTCGAGAAAATGCTCGGCACCCCGGCAAAAATATATTACAAATACGAAGGGGTTAGCCCGGCAGGTTCACACAAAACAAATACTGCCATTCCACAGGCATATTACAATAAAATGGAAGGCATTAAAAAAATCACTACTGAAACCGGAGCCGGACAATGGGGCAGCGCACTTAGTTTTGCCT
Organism: uncultured Bacteroidales bacterium; assembly: GCA_903913645.1. Lineage (GTDB taxonomy): Bacteria > Bacteroidota > Bacteroidia > Bacteroidales > UBA4417 > UBA4417. Next base: position 14,354 of record CAIWMA010000288.1, read on the forward strand.
GTAACCATTTCGGTATTGATTTGCAGGTATTTATGGTGAAAGTGAGTTTCGACCAGAAACCGTATCGTAAAATGCTGATGAACCTGTGGAATGGGAAAGTGGATGCTTCACCAAGCACATTAACACAAGCCGGGCGGGATATACTTGCAAAATTCCCTGACAGTCCGGGCAGCCTTGGAATTGCCATCAGCGAAGCAATGGAATTGGCAGTTGCCGATCCCGGAACAAAATATGCGCTTGGAAGTGTATTGAATCACGTGCTACTTCACCAGACCATTATCGGCCTCGAAGCCGAAAAGCAATTCGAGAAAGTAGGTGATTATCCTGATATCGTTATAGGTTGCTTAGGCGGAGGGTCAAATTTTGCTGGAATATCCTTCCCGTTTATCAGGCATAATCTCGATGGCAAGAAAAACACCAGGTTTATTTCTGTTGAACCTTCTTCCTGTCCAAAACTCACCAAAGGAATATTCAGGTACGATTTCGGTGATGTTGCCGGCATGACTCCGCTCCTGCCTATGCATACACTCGGGCACGATTTTATTCCACCCGGAATTCATGCTGGCGGATTGCGTTATCACGGAGCCGCTCCATTGGTAAGCGCGCTGGTTAACGAAGGCATTGTTGAAGCGCAGGCAGTTGACCAATTAGAATGTTTCGAGGCAGGATTAAAGTTTGCCCAGGCCGAGGGTATTCTTCCGGCTCCAGAAACTTCACATGCAATTGCTTATACCATTAGGGAAGCGTTGAAAGCAAAAGCCGAAAATACGCCAAAAACGATCCTTTTCAACCTGAGCGGACACGGCTATTTCGATATGTATGCTTACCAGCAATACATCGACAACAAGCTCACCAACTTTATTTTCGACGATGCCATGCTTGGAAATATTGAAGGACAAACACATCCGATCGAATTGGCTTTCAAGTAAAATCAATTTCATGGAAAACAAAAAACGCACCTTGTAATTCACAAGGTGCGTTTTTCTTATACATGTTAAAATTCTAATTCTGCAAAACTTTATCCACCAGATCTGCAGCTTCCTGCAACGTTGTAGCCGAAAATACAGCTAGTCCGGAATTATTGATAAGTTCCTTTGCTTCTTCTGCATTGGTTCCCTGTAACCTGACAATAATCGGAATAGGAATATTCCCAATATTCTTGTAGGCATCAACAATTCCCTGTGCAACCCGGTCGCAGCGCACAATACCACCAAAAATATTAACAAGAATAGCTTTTACAGCCGGGTCTTTCAGGATAATTCGGAAAGCACGTTCCACGCGCTCGGCATTGGCTGTACCACCTACATCGAGGAAGTTGGCCGGATCGCCACCGCTTTGCTTGATAATATCCATGGTAGCCATTGCCAAACCAGCACCATTAACCATGCAACCAACGTTGCCATTGAGTTTCACATAATTTAGATTGTATTTGCCGGCTTCTACTTCCGAAGGATCTTCTTCGTGAATATCGCGCATGGCGGAATAATCAGGATGGCGGTACAATGCATTTCCATCGAGGCGCATTTTACAATCCACAGCCAGTATTTTATTATCACTGGTTTTCAGCACAGGATTAATTTCGAGCATAGCGCAATCGGCACCCATGTAAGCATCGTAAATGCCTTTCACAAATTTCACCATGTTTTTATGTGCATCGCCCGTAAGGCCCAAATTGAAGGCAACATTGCGGCATTGGAATGGCTGCAGCCCGACTTTGCGGTCGATAATCTCAAGAAAAATTTTATCAGGTGTATGTTCTGCCACTTCTTCAATATCCATTCCGCCTTCGGTCGAATACATTATCATGGCTTTTCCTTCCTGGCGGTTCAACAGCATACTAAGGTAGAATTCCTTGGTTTCAGAAATCCCAGGATAATATACATCTTCCTGGATCAAAACTTTACGAACAAGTTTGCCCTGTGCGCTGGTTTGAGGTGTGATAAGATGCATTCCTAAAATGTTGGTCGCTTTCTCGCGGGCATCGTCTAGTGATTTAGCCAGTTTAACGCCGCCGCCTTTTCCACGGCCTCCGGCATGTATCTGAGCTTTCACAACGCAATATTGCGAACCGCTTATTTTCTGAATTTCTTTAGCTGCATCCACTGCCTGTTCAATAGTTTCAGCCATAATGCCCCTGGGTACAGGAACTCCGAAACTGCTTAAAATCTGCTTTGCCTGGTATTCGTGAAGATTCATTGTAGCTTAAATTTATTTTTATGATCTGTTTATGTTATTTATACAACCTTTAAAAAAGTCTTTTATCCTCACTTTATGTTAAAATTAAGAATATAAAGTATTGATTTTATATGCCTTATGAATTATTACCGAAAAATTAATCAAATTTCATTACCTGTCCTAAATTTGCTGCTAAAATAAATCTTTTTACAACAGCAAACTTATAAAAGGCAACCTATATCTTTGCGCTAAAATTTCTATTCCTGTGCGTTTATTATTCCTGCTTTTATATACTCTGTTTTTTACATTTCGTGTTTTCGCTGATAAAAATCCGGATCCACGCGACAATAGAAAATCAGCACATGCTACAAGGATTTCCGTTACTCCTAAAATTGACGGAATGGCTGACGATTCAATATGGGGAACGATAGCACCTATCTATGATTTAATGCAATACCTGCCTGTATATAAAGCGTCTCCATCGTTTCGGACAGACGTGAAAATTGCTTACGATGATTATGCCATTTATGTGCTTGCTCAAATGCACGATCCTAGTCCCGACAGTATTTTACGGCAGCTTGGTTTACGTGATGAGGAATACCTGAATGCAGATATGTTTGGTATTGAATTCGACACATATAACAATCAACTCGATTCATATTCTTTCTTCGTAACTGCATCGGGGGTACAGAATGATTCGCGTGAATCGGACGAAACCTACGATGCAGTGTGGGAAAGTGAAACCCGCATCATGCATGATGGCTGGGTTGCTGAAATAAAGATACCTTATTCTGCTTTGAGGTTTGCACGTACAAATCCGCAACTCTGGGGAATGCAACTATATCGGTCGGTCCGTCGTTACCGCGAAACCGACCAATGGTCACTTGAAAAGCCGGAGACAAAGAATGACCTTCCTTACTGGGGAACACTAGAAGGTATTGATAACATTGAGCCACCTCTCAGACTGTCGGCAACGCCTTATTTATTATTACAAGCCGAACATTACCCTGACGAAGCAGGCGGAAAAGATATTTCAACTTCTTTCGGTGGCGGAATGGATCTAAAATATGGCATCAACGAAAGCTTTACTCTCGATATGTCGTTGCTGCCTGATTTCAGTCAGGTACAATCGGATAACAAGGTTAAAAATCTGACAGCTTTTGAAACTGTGTTCGAAGAGCAGCGCCCATTTTTCAAGGAAGCGGTGGACCTTTTTATGAAAGGCGATATTTTCTATTCACGTCGAATCGGGAAAACGCCTGCGTTATTTTATAGTGTTCAGGATTCACTGAAAGAAGGTGAATATATAACCAAAAATCCGGTCCAGCAGCGATTAATAAATGCCACAAAAGTTTCAGGCAGAAATAATAAAGGGCTGGCAATTGGTTTTTTGAATGCTGTTACCGCCAACACCTTTGCCGAAGCTGAGAATCAACAAGGCAATAAACGTAAAATCCTTACCGATCCTCTTACAAATTATAACCTGCTGGTTTTCGACCAGGCGCTTAAAAACAATTCGGATTTTTATTTTACCAATACCAATGTAATTCGCGACAATAAATTCCGGGATGCGAATGTTACTGCAAGCGGAATTACCCTGAACAACAAATCGAATACCTATCGCATAAACGCATCAGGTGGAATGAGCCAGGTTTTTACTCCTGGACTAACATCGGAGGATAAGCAGGTAAATTCCCGCGGATTTAAATATGATGTCAGTGCCATGAAAATAAATGGAAATTTCCAATGGGCTGTTGATCGCTCTTCGATGGACGAAAGTTTCAATGCAAACGACCTGGGCCTCACCATTTATAATAACTACAATTACAATTCGGCAAATGTAAGCTATAATATATATACGCCTTTCTGGAAGTTGCGCGAAATGAACAACACCTTGCAGATTTCGAATCAGAATAATTTTACCACACATAAACCTCAAACTGCCAAACTGCGCTACAATACGGTTTTCACTACTTTACATTATTTGACGGTATGGGGCGATGCAGCATATTCTTTTACCGAAACCTACGATTACTATGAACCTCGCCAGGAAGGAATGTTCTACCTGAAACCAAAAGCGGTATCCGGAAGCCTTGGATTCTCGTCCGATTATAGAAGAGCAATTGCTCTGGACGGATCGTTTAATATATATTTTGCTTCCCGCGATAATTCAAAAGGGTACGCTGGAAGTATTTCACCTATTTTCAGGATTAACAACCATCTCACATTTAATTTGTCGGTTGGAATTGAGAAAATTATCAATAATTACGGCTTTGCTGCAAAGCAGGATAATAATATAATTTTCGGAAAGCGGGACATAAATACCATCGAGAACAGGATCAGCGGGAAATATCTTTTCAAAAACAATCTGTCGCTGAGCCTTGTGGCTCGTCATTATTATTCGCAGGGTAAATACGATAGTTTTTATACTCTTTCTGATGACGGTTACCTTAAACCGATTGAAAATTATGAACACAACCAAGATTTCAGCTTCAACACATTCAATATCGACATGGTTTTCTCCTGGATTTTTGCTCCCGGCAGCAGCCTAAATCTGGTCTGGAAAAATGAAATAACAAATGAAACAGAAAATTCTTCAGGAAGTTATTTCAGCAATTTCAATGATACTTTCCGGGAGCCACAAATGAATAACATCTCGGTTAAAATTCTCTACTACATTGATTACCAGAGGCTGAAGAGTAAAAAGAACCAGTATAAAGTGCAGTAAATAAATTCGCGCTGCCTTTGCTTTAAGGCACCGTTGCGACAGCCGGAAAAATACAAATCTGGAACTTCGCGGAAAGAATAAAGTAAACGGCGGATAAAACATGCCAGGATAAAGTAATATATGTAGCTGGGAACACACCTAACGTCTACATCCTCAAATCAATAAATTTTCACCATGCCTGTTTGTCAGCCAATAAAAACGATAAATTGCCGTTATATCTTTTCAAAAAAAAAACAAACCTGCCTACTCAATGAAGAAATGCATGTCCCTGAATCGATTACATATATATATTCG
>CAIWMA010000289.1 GCA_903913645.1 uncultured Bacteroidales bacterium
ATTTACGAAAAGTGAATTTTTATCAATAAAGCGATTCCTGCGTTCTTCGTGGTAAACCAGGATAAACGTTCCGCCTCGCGGCACACCGGCTTTATGCTCAATTCCACCATGATTTTTGAAATAGAAACTAAAATTTTTCGCCAGGCGGTACTGTGCCATGCGCCGGTTATATTCGCTTTTAATGGCTTCAACCTGCTCAACAAAGCATGAATTTAAAATACTTTCAAGGTTAAATATCAGCAAATCGAGATACAGATCACTGGCCAGGTCGGTAACATGCGATTGATCATTGTTTTCGAGTGTATTCAAAAATAAAACAGCAAAAGTACTCAGTACCCTGATTTCCTTTTCCAGGCGGTCGTTGCGGCTTTTGAGTTCGGTAGTATCCACATCGGCAAGCTCATTATTCATAACCAGTTCCAGCATACTTTCAACAGCATCAACAAATTCGAAGGCATGAAACTGTATGGATGTTACGGGCAGATCGGTATTAATTGTAACAGGATTTACAAATTTCCCTTTCATGGCAATGTAAGCGGAGCCAATAGTATTCGCACCGGGATTGCATAGACTTAAAAGCGTATCACCCTTAGTATACTGCTTAATAGCCTGGAATTGATTGACCAGTGCGGAGGTAAAAGGATGCGCAGCAGTTTCCAGGATATTGGGATTATACGCCAGAGTACTTTTGATGGCGGAGGTATCTTCAACCGTTGCTTTGGCAAAATTAGCAGCCGTAAAATTCAGAATCCGGTCAGGAACCACGAAAGGAAGTTTTGCAGCAAAGCAGAATGAATCGTGCACTTTGCAAATAAATTCGGCGATCAGCATGCGGTAGTCGCTTTCCAGGTCCTGGATAACGCATTTTGGCTCTTCACCTCTTACCAATGCACCAATATAATCGGCACTCAAAGCTGTAATATCAAACGGAAGATTGTTGTCCTGCTGTAGCGTTTTAACCAAGCTGATTGCGGTGGTTATATTCTTTCCGATATGTCCTTCGATCCTGAAAAAGTCAAAACGCTCGATATCATAAAGCAAGGGATGCACAACATTATCGGCAAAGCAGTATTGATTTGCATTATAGCCCAGGTTGAAGCGGTCGTTGCCGCGCCTGGTTTTATCGTAATTCCAGTAATGATACAATTCGTTGCCTGTTTCCGTTACATTATAATGGAATGGAATGCAGCGCTCTGATAAGTCGGCAAATCCATAGCGGCTTGGCGTAATTTTGACAATACGTTTTTCAAAATCTGTGATTGACGCAAAGTTAACCTCGGTGGTGAGCAATTTGATACGTGTAAAAAGCAAACGGATTTCAGCCAGTTTGTTCTTCTGATCATTGAAAAGCGGCGAATAGATAAAGTATTCACGGTAAGCGCTCTGAACTTCTGCTGAAGTATTAACGGTAGCTTCCCCAAGCATCAGGTGAAGCGGGAAATTCATTTCGTCGCCACAGCAGGATGTGCTGACTTCGAACACTTTATGTTTAAATTCGTAGTATGCCTTCAGCACATCATCAATAAAATCATAATAGTATTGAATCAGGATCGGGTTGTTTTTCAGAATATCATCACGCAGTTTTTTGAACCGTTCAAATATATTTTCGAAGGGATTGAATGTTTCATCTTCGAGGAGGTAATAATAATGTATAAAGCAATAATTCAATACTTCCGAAATGCTTCTCAGCTTGGCATCATCAACTAGGGAAGCAAAAGCCTGCAATACTTCGTCCGAAGATTTCAGATTCTGAACGGGAACATTATACCGTTTTAATTCAACATGGTGCAGATCGGGCGTTACTGTTGGCTTTCCGGCAGGAACAGGTTTATTCTGTTTCTTTTCGAGTTCATTTATAAGTGCTTTTTCAACCAGCAATGCCTTTACATCAAAATCCATGCGGCTGCCTTTATCGTTGCAGTCGTTGGTGTCGCAGTTTTTCAGGCTTTCTTCCTCTGTTTCCAGGAAGAGAACTACGGCATATTTCTTTAAATCAACTTTTGAATTGGCTGACAACGCAACCGCATTCAGTTTTTCACCGGCTTTCAGATCGGCAAACTGTGAAGCGGTAAGCAGTTGAAATATTCCATCCTTAAAAGCATCTTTATAAAATGGTTTGGGATAGTTTATATCATCTTCGCATTGCTTGATAAAGAGCAAATCCGCCGGGAAATTTTGCGTGGTATAGGGAATAAAATGGGTAAACTTTGTATCGCAAAAAGTGATCAGGTAACCCTGTGAGGTGAGCCCGCAACCTTTCGAAACCGATATGGAATCGTTCTCCTGAAATGAAACATCGAGCCCGCAAACAATGCCGCTGCCAATCAGCTTGATGCGGGTTAACCGATCGTGTTGTTCAAGATAATTGAACATGTCGTTAAGGTGCCTGTTGGTGAGCACCTGGTCGGCTTCAAATACCGGGTATGATTTTGCTGTATTCATTTCAATTAGCTTTTAAAGGTTCCTAAAACTGTTTTTCC
>CAIWMA010000290.1 GCA_903913645.1 uncultured Bacteroidales bacterium
GCCGCCTTATCCGCAACCTGGTGAACCACGAAATCTGCGGCACTTCCGGCGCTTATACCTGGGACGGAATTACCAACGAAAGGGCCAAGGCATTGATAGGAAGGTATATTGTTTTTGTTGAGATTTTCGATTTAAATGGGAATGTGAAAAAGTTTAAAAAGGCGACGGTTTTAGGCGGGAAACTTTAAAGCAGGACAGATGTTTGGGGAAGATTTATTTGAAGAAGTTGCTTTAAAATATTTTGGGTTCAAAATTTAAGAAAATCGAATTTGGATATTAGAGCAAAATGTAATAACTTTGTAGTCACATTTATGCCAAAATCATGGAAACATCTATTATCAAAATTGGAAATTCAAAAGGACTTAGATTGAGCAAATCCATTCTTGAGAAATATAATATCGGTGAAAAGGTTGAGGTTATTCTCGAGAAAGGACGGATTATTCTTAAACCAATAGAAAAGCCAAGAAAAAATTGGGAAACGGCATTCCAAAAAATGAGTTTGGAAAATGATGATCAGTTATTGGAAAATGATGTGTTCGATAATGAAACTTTAGAAGAATGGAAATAGACCAGTATTCGATAGTTTTGGTCAACCTGGACCCGACTTTAGGTAGTGAAATCAAGAAGACACTGCCGTGCGTTGTTGTTTCGCCCGACGAAATGAATAAGTATCTCAATACCATTGTTCTCGCACCTATGACAACAACGCTGAAACGGTATCCAACCCGGGTAGCGGTTGAACACGAGGGAAAGAAAGGGATGATTGTGATAGATCAAATCCGAACAGTCGACAAAGTCAGAATTCTGAAAGTTTTAGGAAAGCTGACAAAATCTGAAATTAAGACTTGTAAGGACGTTATCAGGGAAACGTTTGTAGACTAAAAAATTTGTTACCAACTGAGGTGTTGCGCCTGCATGTAAAGTGTGATATACTGCAGAAGCCACTTTATTTCACCGTATCAAAAACCGTCAGGTATTTCAACCCGCTTTTAAACTCATCAAAACCGATCGATTTAGGGCAGGTTACTGTAACTGTCTGTCCCGGAAGTATATCCATAAAATTATCCGAAAACTGAACTTCGCTGTTGGTGCTGGTAAGGAAAAGATTTTTAGCCAGGTTTTCGGAATACATGGTAACAGAATAAGTATCCGGGGTTTCCAGAATTACCATGCTGATCTCCGGATTAATGAGTTTGAGATCTTTTACTTTGGCAAAGTAGTGGTAATCGGTATCAATTTCATTTTTGCCCGATTCAAATGATGAAACCATCATACATTTGGTTCTGCCTACCAGGCTGAGCAATTCAGTGGTATCTGTTTCAAAAATAACTGTTGAAGAGTTTGCCGGCAGCTCTGCTTTAACCGTCTTTTCCCAAAGCGTGATTCCCTGGAAATCGATCAGTTTAATCTTCAGCTGACCTTTTTGTGGAGCGAGCAGATCAGAAATACCAAAAATCCTGATTTTCCCGTTTTCTTCAACTGTAGAAAGGATAGAGTTTTTATAGGCATCGCGGGCAAAATACTGCACGGCTTTCCAGCGCTGGTAATAGTCCATACTGCTCCACGATGCTACCGGCCAGCAATCGTTGATCTGCCAATACAGTGAACCCTGGCAATACGGCATGGACTGCCGGTGCGATTCCATGGCCATCTTGATGCCTTCAGCCTGCAAAATTTGTCCGATATACAGAAACTGTTCGAAATCGGCAGGAATTTTATAATCAGCTTCCATATATTGTTTGATGCGTAGGTTGCCGATTCCCGAGCGCTGATGCGACGCCATAACTTCCGATTCGATATTGTAATCGGAGGGAATTGTATATTTCTGAACGGTTTTATATTCGGGAAACGATTGGAATCCATATTCGCTCATAAACCTTGCTTTGTATTTACGAAAATCGCTGAATGGATGAAGTCCGTGCCAAACACCCCAGTAATGCATGTCACCGGTACGGGTTTCGTAGGAAGCAAGTTTCTGAAATCCTGCCGATGGTGACGATTGCCAGTAGGGCTGGTCAGGCGCTGCATCTTTTACGGCATCCGGTAAAATGTGGTGGAAAACTGCATCATAGGCATTCCAAATTACTTCACGTTGCTGTGTGTTGTAGAGTTGTTTATAACCCCAGCCTGCTTTCTCGTCCCATTGCGCCCACATGGATTCGATTTCATTGTTGCCGCACCAGAGTGCAATGCAGGCATGATTCCGAAGTCGCTTAACGTTGTCGATTGCTTCATTTTTAACATTATTCAGAAACGCAGAATCGCCAGGGTACATAGTACATGCAAACATAAAATCCTGCCAGACCAGTATCCCGTATTTATCGCAAAGATCATAGAAAAGATCATCTTCATAAACACCGCCTCCCCAAACGCGAAGCATATTCATGTTGCACTGGGCGGCTGATTTTACAACAGTTTCGTATTTTTCGGGTGTTACGCGGGGCAGGAAAATATCATTTGGAATATAGTTGGCGCCTTTCATAAATACAGGCCGCCCGTTTACCTCAAAATAAAAACTTTCGCCTTTGCCATCAGCGTCGGGAGTGCGGATAAGTTTAATGGTACGCAACCCGGTTTGTACGGTTTTGCTGTCGGCTGTAGCCAGATCACTGCCTAAACTTGCAGTAATTTTATAAAGAGTTTGTTCTCCGAGTCCGTTAGGCCACCAGAGTTTTGGATTTTTAATTTCAAAATCGATTGGATAAATATGAGTGCCTTTTTGCAGGTCAATCATCTTGAGAGTTGTTAGATGTACATCTCCATTATCCGAATTTATACTGATTTGTTGTTTCCCTGCCTGGTCGGCGGATATTTCCAATTCAGCTTTTAGAAGAGCGGATTTGGCATCGAGTGACTTTTGTACTATATGAATACTTTCAATTTTCTGACTATCCCAGGCTTTAATATTTACTTTGCGCCAGATACCGGAAGTAACAATACGCGGGCCCCAATCCCAGCCAAAGTGGTATCCTGCTTTCCGGGTATACATGCTAACCAGGTTATTTCCCAATCCTCCTGTAACAGATTGATCATTACCTGCTGGAAGTCCGAAACCCAATTCTTCCTGTTTCTGCAAACCAATGACAACAGGCGATTTAAACAAAATCCGCACATGATTCTCACCTTGCTTCAGCTGATTTTTAACGTTAACCTTCCAGGTACGGAACATATTATCCGCGCTCAACACTAAGTGATCATTTATATACACATCGGCATACGTGTCCAGCCCTTCGAATTCTATGGTAATATTCTGTTTTTGAGCCATTTCTGCCGTAAGGTTAACCGTGGTTTTGTATTCCCAGTTCACTTTATCAATCCATTGGATGCTGCGTTCGTTAAGTCGATAATATGGATCTTCAATTTTTTTGTTAGCCAGCAAATCGGTATGAACCGTGCCGGGAACAGTTGCTGGAAGCCAGTTGGTTGTGCCTGTTTGCCTGAACTCCCAGTTTTTGTTAAGATCCATTGATAATACTGATGTCTGGGCATGGAGTGCAACTGAAATGTTCATCAGAACTAAGGTTAGGATCGTATTGCTCAAAATGTGTTTTTTCATAAGAATCAGGGTTGTATTATTCTCATTGGTGTCCGGTTAAAACTCAATTTCGTCCCGTATATGGTAGTCCAAATTTCAGAATTTTTTTTAAACGGGCAATACTAAATTTCAACAAACTTCATCGCTATCAAATAAGGATAAAGTTATTGCTTTTCGCTGTTAGCGCACAAAAATCAACTTTGGCAGAAGCGAAAAGTCCCGATAAATTGTTCTCCTGAATGGGTAGCTTCAAATCCAGGAGTTTTAGAAATGGCTATTAATTTTTAACCACTGTTACTGTGGATACTTTTGCTTTTGTATCCTGAATTTTTAATATATACACACCAGACTGGATATTTCCGGTGTTCAGGCTCCATCCGGTTTTACCAGGTTTCGAGGATTTTATAACTACTTTTCCTGATAGATCAGTCAATTCTACTTTTCCTGTTCTGGTGGTGTTTTGAATGTTTAAAATCGTGTCAAACGGATTTGGAAACACCTCAAAGCCTTCACTTTTGCCGTTTTCATTCATTCCCAGTACGATGCCATCCGTACGAAAAGGAACTGCCGGCAAATTCTCGCTATTCATCAGATTGGTAATAACAGCATTCGAAAAAGCGTACCAGACTGTTACAGGATTTGGAACAAGTGTACTTGAAACAAGGATATCATTTCCAATGATTTCGGCTGTTGCCGGGTAAAATATTTTATTGGAGCCTGCAATCGTAAAATTGGCGGGCGCGATTCCGTTGCTGGTTGCCAGACCGGTACCAATTGTTTCTGTTTTGAATTTTATCCGCATTTTGCCGGATTCAGAACTTGATGATTCATATACAGGCCCTGAGAAAATAATATTTTCACCATATGTTTTTGCCTTGGCGCAAAGGGCAAGTCTTTTACCTACATCAAGTTTGTTCCTGGGGTGAATATTATTTATCTCACCAATATCCATAGTAACAGCCATGCCTGTGTTGGTTTCGGATAACATATTAAACTGAACTTCCCTAAATTCTGCGTATACCGGTTCTGGAATGCTCATAGCATAAGGGGCAACCTGAACATAATAGAATGGAAAATCGCCCTGTTTCCAATCTGTTCTCCAGCCTTGAAACATAGCAGCACAAAGTTTGCGATACATGTCGCCATCCTCTTTGTTGGATTCACCCTGGTACCAGGTTGCTCCACGAATACCAAATGGAATTATCGGCGCCAGCATTCCATTATATAAATTCGAAGCTTTGTATTCATCAGTATATGAACCTGGATTTAGTAAATATGGAGCCAGGTATTTGGAATTCAATTCAGCATCGGCTGCCAATACATCTTGCCGGGTCCATGCCTGTGCAGCAGAACCTCCGAATGCTGATTGGATAAGACCAATCGGGATGTTAATGTTCGGATCGTCATAGAGCTCTTTCCCAAAATAATAGGCTACGGCACTAAAAGAGGGAACTGTGGCAGAGTTGCATTCGGACCACGAGCCTCCACAATCTGTTGCAGGTATTGATGAAGCACGTTTTGGCACTTTAAAAAGCCTGATGTTGGGATAATTGGCAGCGGCAATTTCGGTTTCATAATTATTAACACCCAGCGTCCAGGGAGCATTTGTTGTCATTGGGAACTCCATATTCGACTGACCTGAGCACACCCAAACATCGCCTATGAGAATATTATCTAACAGAATGGTATTTTTTGACCCTGCTACTGTGAGTGTATATTTTGGTGCCTGTCCCAGAATTGCAGCCGGGGTTTTTACTTTACCCAACCATTTCCAGTTAGCATCTGCAGTGGCTTCAAATGATTCACCCCAGCTCCCGGTTACAGTAACTTTTTCACCCTGGGGAGCAAATCCCCAGACGGGAACGTCCATGTTTTGCTGAAGAACCATATTGCTGTTGAATACTCCAGGAAGGCTGACAACCGAATCAGCTGACAGGGACGAAACGAGTTTCAGGTCGTCAAAATACCAGTTTTCGCCGGCGGTTGTTCCAAAGATGTCGAAAAATAAGACAATGTTATCATACGTTCCTGACGCAGTACCGCTAAAGTCGAAGGAGAGCTCCTCCCATTTTCCAACCTGGGTTGTCATGCAGTATACTTCTTTATGAATATTAGCTTTATCTACTGAATATTCCAGTTTTATCAGGACATTGGCTATTCGCGGCGAAAAAACTTTCATCTTAAAAATCTGCTTATCCGTGAAATCTATCTTTGAAAATGGCGCAGCATTAACAATTCCTTCCCACGATGCAGCTGCACTTACTACTTTCCCTACATTTTCACTCGTATTTATGCCCGTTTTACCTGGATTTGCAACTTTTTCGATGGTAGTCATGAAAGACCCGAAATCCAGGTTTATATCTTCGAAGTTGACATAAGTTAAGCTTCCCTGGGAGAAAGAAACGGAAACCGAAAACAAAGTCAGGATCACAAAAAGTGCAATAGTTTTCATTTGAATGTTTTTAAAGGAGCGTACACTTGCAAATTCAACTGCGAAATTTTTTATTCTACCAATAAATAAACATCACAACAAAACAAAGTACAAACAATGCCACGGCCCACACCCTGAAATCGTTATAGAATTTCACGTTTTTGTATTCAAGGGCTTCGTCAATAAAGAATTGCCGGGTGATAACATTACCCTCTGTTTTTTCAACCGGAGGAGGTGCTGTCAGAAGGCTGACAATCACCATCACAATTCCGACAAAAACAAAATTTATAGGAGCCAAATAGAGCCAGTGCAGGGGCGCATCTGGATTCTGAACGGATTTGATGAAATGTTCTTTGCCATAAATAAACATAAAAAGAGCCATTGCAAAAGTTGAGAGCAAACCAACGAAAATACCGGTTGCATTGGCCCTTTTCCAGAACAAGCCGAGCATAAAAGCAGCTACAATCGGCGGTCCTACATACGAGAGTATTTCGTTGTAATAATTAATGAGGGTACCAAACTTCTGAATTTGGGGAGCCCAGAAAACCCCAATAATTAGCACAACCGTTGAAGTAATTTGTCCTACCCGAACCAGTTTTTTTGAGCTGGCTTTTTTATCTATTTTGCGATAAAAATCCATGGTGAAAAGGGTGGAAACGGAGTTGAGGCAAGCGCTGAGGCTTGCCGTTAAGGCCGAAACCATCACTGCGAGCATAATCCCCAGGAAAACTGTCGGCATCCAGGTGGTAACCATTTTTGGATAAATACCATCAGGTGGATTTACATCCGGAAAGGCTGCTGCTGCCTGCATAGCCGGAATAAAAATAAAATAAAGCGTGAGCAGGGTCAGAAAACCGGTAAGTAAAACACCTTTACGCCCATGATCTACTGATTTGGCCGACAAAACTCTTTGGACCAATTGCTGGTTGTTTCCCCAAAAATAAAATCCCAGGATAGGAAGAGCCAGTATTAAGGCTGGCCAGGGAATGGCAATATCGTTTTTGCTACGAATTAAATGCAGGTATACCGTATCATGAAACCGTTGTGCAAGCACATCCCAGCTTCCGACATTTCGCTGGGCGATAAAAGCAAGCAACACCGATCCGAATATCAGTATTACAGCCTGTATAACTTCTGTTTTGATAACGGAGTTCAAACCGCCCGGAATGGTATATGATGCAACAATTATGGCTGCCAGGATTACAATTACCTGCAATTCCATTTCAGGGAAAATGATCTTAAAAATCATTGCGCTTCCATAAAGAGTTGCCGAAACATCCATAAAAATTCCACCAAAAACGGCGATGCCGGAGAAATAATATTTGGAGCGTTGATCGAACCTGCGTTCCAGGAATTCAGGCATGGTAAATACACCCGACTTAATATAAAACGGCAGGAATATCCAGGCAAAGAAAATCATCACAAGGATAGAAATCAGGTTATAATTAAAGATAACCATTCCGTATTTATATGCAGAACCTGAATGACCGATAAGCGTGGAGGTGGAAATACTGGCGGAAAATAATGAAAGCCCGACCACAATCCAGGTCATATTACGGCCGGCGAGAAAATAGTCGCTGGAGGTTTCGTTTTTCGCGTTTTTTAAGCCCCACCAGGTTATCCCGATGATGTATACAACAATTATAGTGATATCAATCGGTTGCAGGTTGGTGAAAAATGTATTCATAATTAAAAGTCAAGGGTTGTATAAAGAAGAAAACTTTTAGCTGGGATTTCGATTGAAATTCCTTTTGCTGATTTCATGCTGATATCCTTCTGTAGAGGAACCGGAAAATTATCTTTGTCTACCGGTCTGATGTTTTCGCTGTAGATGTATTTTTTAAAAGGTTTTAACGATGTAGTTCCGGGGATTTTAAGATCAATTTTTTGATTTACCGCAGAATTATTAACAACAGCGAATGTCATGTCGTCGCCTTTCGTTCCTGCTACCAGTCGCAAACCCTCTATGCCAGTGCTATCCGATTCTATAACAGTAGTTCCGGCCGGAAAATACCTGCACATCAGCGACCAGGAATAAAACCAGGGACGTATGTTTTCATCTGCCGGATTGTTACAGATTTCAGTTCCAAGGCTGTTCCAGAAACCCCATCTTTTAAGCTTGCTTTTATCGCCTTTATCGCCTAAGGTGTGCATGGCATCATCCAGATCCCAGGCTGCAGACCCCGAATAACCTGAATTCATAATCTGTATGGCAGCGTCTGACATATCAATACCATAATCGAAATCGTAAACCGACATCTGGCTGTCTTCGCTGGCATGCGGATCCGTTTTTACACGTTTCTGGTTTTCATCAGTCATTTTTTCAAAGCCGATTTCGCCAAAGACAATAGGCTTATTTGCTTTCCTGGCCGACTGAGCGATGCCACTGTAAATTTTTGTGAAATTGCCGCTGCGTACTTTGTCGTATGTAGTGTAGGCATGAATATCGTAAACTCCGATAATATCATTTAACTGACTTGCAGATTCAGTTACCCATCCAATGCCAGTATATTTTGAAACAGGATTGTCATACTCCGCAACTACATCAGGACCGGCAATGCTGATCTTGTCAGAAAGATTTGCTGCAATAAGAGCTTTATTCAACATTTTGGCACCTTCGCTCCATTCGTCCCAGTTTCCCATGGTCGAAGCCCAGTCGCCGTTGGGTTCATTTATAAGTATATAGTGTTTCAGGCATGTATATCCTTTAACATTAATCAGGTTATCAAGATATTTAACAATTATTCCAATCCATACCGGGTCATTTGCTCCTTTGAAATGCCCTGCAATACCTGTTTCTGTTTTAGTTAGAGGGAAAGGGCAACCCCATTCGCCGAATAAAACAGTAATATCGTTCTTCTGGCAATAGTCCAATAGCTTTTGAAGCGATTTAATTTCCGGGCAATCAAAATCCAGGATCGGGTCGCCTTTTTCGTCAAATCCTTTCAGATACCTCCAGTTCGCCTGGTCCATAACCCTTACAAGTTTTGGCTTCATATAATCGAGGCGCTGAGAAACCCTTTGCCATTTCTGATCTGTCATTATAGCACCCCATTCAGCATCCGGAGCATCAGCATGCGGATAGGCCGACCACTGAACGCCGTTTCCGATAAAGTTCGTAGAAATTATCTTTTCAGGATGTATCCGGACAATTTTTGAGCTTGAGCAGGAACTGCCAGCCAGGGCAATCATTGCGATGAATATTATACTGAATACTTTCATTTTAATGCTTTAAAAGGTGGTCTGGAAACTCATTTTCTGAAAAGGAAATACTGCAGTCAATTTACAAAGAAAAAAAATCTCATTTATTAGAAACTGCTTTTGTGAAAGACAATGACCATATAATGCCTGTGAATAACTATTGATTTGGGAAGAACGGTACAAGCCAAAGGGGTGTATCAAAAAGTAGTGTACTGTTTTTGATACACCCCGGGATAATAAATTAATGCAAATGAAAAGCTTAAAATTTGATTTATTGTTTTATAAATTTCTGACTCATGGATTGGCTGGTTGTGTTTACCTTGATAATATAGCACCCGGAAGCCATATCTGCAGGCAGTGATACTTTCGAAGTGCTGTAGCCAAACTTGTATGTTTTTATCAGCGTGCCTGTAATATTGTATATTTCAATGTTTTTGATAACCATTTCTATATCGAGGCTTACATTCAGGAAGTTTCCTGCCTGGGACATCGTTAAATTGGTTTTGGAGAAAATAAGATTTGGAACTGCTGTATTGGTTGCAATAAAAGTAATATCATCCAGGTAAAATGGTATCGGGGTTTTCTCATTTGATGAGATCAGGAAATCAAACATGGTATGATCAGTTGGAGAGTTGTCCGCATTCCTAGGTATAGCAATCGAAGTCCCTGCCCATCCATTTACTGTTCCTGCCGGAATGGGTAAAACCAGAACTTGCGAGTATATATGCGGTTGAAGTCCTTTTTCAAGTTTTAAAGTTATTTTAACCGTATCTGCCCCGGCAGTAGTATCCTGTATGAGGTATTTGAAGCGGATCCTGTCATAATTGTTGAAGTATGATGCATTAATATTCTGAAAACCAAGAAGTCCAGCCACATTATAATAATAGTACCAGAAATCGTGAGCCGGGAAAAATAATACATTGTCACTCATGTTCAACCCTGCCTTAAGGGGATTAGCTACAACCTCTGGTGTGAAACTTGCCCATTTTGTAATGGTAATTCCACTCATCTGATTGCCATCAAAGTCAGAGAGTACCACTTGCCCGAAAACGACACAGGAAAATGAAACTACTAAAACTGTTAGTAAAAACTTTTTCATAATTTTTAGATTTAATTGTTTGTAAATAAGAGAATTAAGGTTAGTTGTTTATTGATTAGGAAATGTAAATTTCTGAGTACGGTATATTCGCCAATCGGCTCTTTCAGGTTCAAGGGCAGTCATTTGCCAGATAAGCTGATTACCATTTTCTACCTCCGCTATAATTCCGCGTTCGTCACCACCGGTAAAAAAACTTCCCAGGAACGCGGATCCGATAGAGCCAAATGTTAGCAGGTAATTTCCTTCTTTGATCCTGGTAGCCTGCCCTGCAGTAACAGAGAAAAAAGGCATTCCTTTTTCGCGGCCATAGGTCCAGCCTTGTTTAACTGTCATGTCTTTTTCGTTTATTACATATTCGGCACCCCAGGATGATATTTCGAAGAATGGCATTGTTTTAAAATTCTTTGAAGCCCCGTTGATCATGCATGTAAGCACCAGGTTTCCCTGTTCGTTGCGAACCGATGGGGAATGGTTTACCCATGGCCATTCGAACCCAATAATGGATTTATATCCAAGCTGAACAGAATCGGAATACTGTATCCCCTTCTGATCTATAGCTTTAAGCAGATATTTGTCAAGTGATTCGCCTCTGCCATTTACACCCCAGCCGCCATGAGGAGCAAGAATCCATTTCAGGTTATTGCTCCAATCCACCTTTGCAAACCCATGGTGAAACGTGCTTATAATAATGGTGTTATCGGTGGGATCATAGGCCAGTCCATTGTTGTGGCACCAGTCGAATTCCAGGGGATTTATAGATATATTCCTGATATACGTTGGCATGATCGACCTGTCGACCTGTAGACAATCACGCAGGTTCCAGGTAGTGAGAAGTGCTCCGGTTTTGCGGTCGAGCTCAATTACATGATCCTCTATAAATAGCCTGTTTTGGGCATCATATGGTACTTTGGCATCCGTTTGTGATACGGTTACAAGGAAATTGCCTTCTTTGGGCCCTGATGTAATCTCACAGATATCATGATGGGATCCTTGAAATTCGGCGGGGATCTTCCATGTATTAATGATCTTGCCCAGGAAATCTGTTTCGTAAATGATATTTCGTTGTGGAACAGAATAAACAAGGTTTCCATTTTTGATAAAAGTCAGCGGGAACATATTTTCTTCTTCATTTTCTATATACCAGAAGCCGCGAATTTTACCGTAACGGTCGCTGATCATAGTACTGATGGTGTTACCATGCCCCCATTTATTATAAAGAAAAGCAAACAATGCCCCGTCATTCATTGCCGAACCCGCTGTAACCAGTTTAGGAAACCATTCTGGTTTTGCCATAGTTTCTACAGTAATAGTATCAACATAGGCTTTGGTGTTTTCGCCTTTTATGATAACAACCACTTTGTTTCCGGGCCATCCGGCATTTTTATAATCAGTGGAGAAATACAGGCCGTAAACAGGAACCTGTTGCCGGGACTTAAGGGTATCGTTTCTGAATGAGATATCAGAGTTAGGGCCATCCAACCCCAGTACCTTTGTCTGGATCGAGAAAGGGAGATCAGCTGAGACGCTTATCACTGCAGTAAGTGCAGACCTGGAATAAGGGTTAACAACAACATTTTCGATAGTATACGATAGTGTTTTACTGAAAATGGAAACCGTATATTCCTGCTGCGATCCGTCGCCTGCTATTACGGTATAAACTAACGGTTTAGAAAAATCATTTGGAGTAACACCACTGATCTGCTCGGTAGCCCCGACTTTAACGCTTTTACCTGATGAAATAAAACTTGCCACCAGGGAATTCACATTGGTAAGTCCGATCGCTGTTACCTGTATTTCGTTGCCGGTAATGATTCCGGTAATATCCCCCGATAAACCTTTGTTATATGCCGCAAGAAATTTAAAAGTCAAAATCTCCATTTTATCATTTACTGCCTCTTTCCGGCAGGATGTGATAAATAGTATGGTGATAATGAATAGATAGTATTTTAACTTCATGATTAGTAATTTCAAAATGGTCGATCTATTAATGATACAAAAGCTTGACGCTGATACAACATCTGGTATTAATGATTAATATTTCTCTTCTTTTTCACAAAACTGTGCCCTTTAGTATTTCATCTGGTCAGGATCTTAGAAATTGTCTTATTTTTTTAATCTACTTACTGCTTGCCACAGATAAGTTATTGGGGGATTCTACTTTATTTGATAAAAGATGCTCTAGTAGCTCCTTTACTGAACAGGTGGCAACACCTACATACTTGTCGGCTCCACCGTAATACACAAACAAGGTATCCCCCACAATAACATTTCCGGTTGGGAAAACGCAGCCTTTATAAAAACCTTCAAGTTCGTAATCGTGTTCGGGCCACATGATGGGCTTTGGGGTCCGGCCAATAATTTTTGTAGGCTCATTCAAATCGAGTAATACAGCACCTACACTGTAATATCCGTTTCCTCCGTTTTCGACGCCATGGTATAGTACTAACCAGCCTTTATCAGTTTTTAAAGGAGGAGTAGAGCCGCCGATTTTTTCTTCCCAGCCGCCTTTAATGCCTTGCAAAATCAGGTGGCTTTGTTCATCCCAGTTAAGCAAATCGTCTGAAAACTGTAACCATATTGCTGGAAATTCAGGTCCCCATTCCGGGCCAACCCATTCCTTAGGGCGGTGGAGCATAGCATATTTCCCGTTTATCTTTTCAGGAAAAAGTATTACGTCGCGATCATCAATATTTGATCGGGTTATCCTTCCAAGCCTGATCCAGATTCTAAAATCCTTGGTCATGGCGAGGGCAGTATTTGCCATATTTTTCTGCAGAAAGCAGGGTGCATTTTTCCCGTGATCCCAGGTCAATACTTCATCGTGAGCAAATTTCCAGTATTGGCCGGGATGGAAAGGGCGGAATGCATAAGTCACGTAAAAATAATCATCGAATTTTACAATCCGGGCATCTTCAACGCATCCGCTATCGGGTCCTTCCTCGCTGGGTCCGAAAACAGGTGAGTTACTTACCCTGCTGAAGTGAAAACCGTCGTCGCTGGTAGCCAGTCCGAAACGGATAATATGTTTTTCGTCATCACCAGCGGCACGGTACAGCATATAAAAAGTCCCGTTTTCATACCATGCGCCAGGGTTACAAACTACAAGGTTTTCCCAGTCGTTGGATGGATTTGGGTATAATATCGGGTTGTCTTCGTACTTAGTTAAAATCATTGGTAAAGAATTTTAAAGCGATTTATACAGATGCTTTTTATGATGGGAAAGCATCAGCTTAAACTGTAATAATACTACTCCATGTTTGTGAACAGCAAAAACGACTGTCCGGCAATGCTTATTCCTTTTGATTTGCCGGCTGTAAAATCGATTGTGATATTTGTTTCTTCTGGTAATGCAAAACCATTTGAATCCTTTTTCCCGGTAAATAATGCACCAACTCCTGAAATGTATTTATAGGAATTCATGGAGGATAGCGTTAAGCCAGTTTCCATTTTCAGATTTATTTCGTAACTGGTATAATTTGAGTTGACGATAGCGATGGTGTACTTCCCGTTTTTTTCGCCTGCAATAGCTCTTAATCCTTTCTTGTCAGGCAGTGCAACATCGAAAATCCTGGCTCCTTGTGGAAAATACCTGCACATCAGCGACATGGGATAAAACCAGGGACGGATATTTTCATCTGCAGCATTTCCGAATTTCTCCGATCCAAGAATATTCCAGAAGCCCCATCGTTTTAGTTTGGTTGAACCTCCGCCATCAATATTATACATGGCATCGTCCAGATCCCAAAGAATAGAACCAGCATACCCGGCCAGCATATTCTGGATAATGGCATCAGTCATGTCAATGCCGTAAAAAGCATCATAAACAAACATGTTGCAGTCGGTTGATGCGTATGGATCGTTCGCAATCCGCTGTGCATTTTGCTGGCCCAACGTTGAGTTCGACGCATATTTGAAACCAAGTTCGCCCATCAGCATCTCTTTTGCTGGCGGAGATGCATTTTTATACGCTTTTACCATGTTTTTGTATGTGCCTTCTCGTACTTCTGTCTCGGCAGGATAGGTATGGATATCATACGCCCCAACCTTATCGCCCAGATCAAAATTTGTGTTAGTTACCCAGGAAGTAAGATTGGCATCCCAGATGGCAATATCGGGCCCGATAATTTTTATTTTTGAGGCAATTCCTTTTTCAACGAGTTTGGCATAAAATTGATCTATAAGTGACTTCCACAGAGAATAGTTTCCGTTTATGCTCGACCAATCGCCATTGGGCTCATTCACCATATTAAAATATTTGATGCAGGTGTAATTTTTGGTGTTGAGCAGGTATTCAATAAATTTTGCGGAATTTTCGAGCCAGGTTGTATTGATTGATGTGCCGCCCTGGTGGCCCCATTCCCCAAACATCACGGTTATACCTTCAGCCTGGCAGAAGTCAAGAATCTTTATCAGCACAGGGTTGCTTTTCGAAGGATCATATTTGCCATTTACCAGGTAATTCCATCCCTGATCGACCATTATTCTCACCAGTGGCGGACGCATAAACCGCACTCTCTGGTACAGTGTATTCCAATCGGCATCCGAAAGTGTAGAGCTGCCAGTCCAGCTCTGAAGCACATCGTATCCTCCCCACTGAGGGCCGTTTCCGACAAATGATTGTGTGATGATGCCGGCCTTGATAGTCAGATCATTTTTTGTATCAGATATAGACGGATCCGGGTCCTTAGGCTTTTTGCAGGAAACCGAAAAGATGATTGCAAATACCAGTATTAAAAGTATTTTCATGTTTGTTTATTAATTCACGCTTTATCATTGAGAATCTGCCTTGTAAAAAGACTTTCCCGAAAACCGATGCTGCCTGGTTTTCAAGATGGTTCATAAAAAACATGCCTCATTACCACTGTCTGTCTTGTAATAATTTTATTTTGAAAGGATTAAAATCAGAACCAGTTTTTAAGTTTCTTAACTTTTGTACAAAAGGAGATTGGCTCATATTCTCCAACCCCCTTTGTTAACCAAACTATTCAACCCAAATAAATCAAACCTTTACCTTTTTTAAGAATGCTGTTTTCATTTTGCAGCCGTACCAGCCACTAATATTCTATTTAAATCCCACTCAACTTATTGCTTCTTTAAAATATACCTGATTTCATAAGCCATCTTCAATTGGTTTTCTGTGCCGTAATAGTCATTCCAATCAATAGTCCAGATTTGCTGAGCATTGAGATCGTAGGTCATGGTAGTAGCAGTAGATGCTGTTGATCCTTTTGACGTTAGCTTTTTGCCACTGCCTTCAATTTCGATAGATACGGTATTATCCGGATTAATGTAATATTTTCCTTTGCCGTTAGGTAATTGTCCGAATTTATCACTCCAATCTGTTCCTGTGGGAGAGGTGTACGAGCCAAAAGCTCCATCTGCCCCTTTAGCTCTTTCGTAGCTGCCATAAAATATTCCAGTTGCATCTGCTCCTTCAATCGCACTAAAAGTTATGATGTCGTCGTTCCCCGCAGTAGCAGAACTCATTTTGGAAGCAACAGTAGCTTCGCCCTGAAGACCCCAGCCATTCCAGTCGTCCCATTTGAATTTAAAACTCTGAATGCCCCAGGTTCCTTTATACGGATTTATATACTGGCCGGCTTTGATAGTCCAGGTGAGTGGTTCTCCGTTTACAGGAGTGATGATGATAGTAGCCGTTTTCCCCGGATTGTTAAAATCGAGTTTCTGGCCAACTGCGACTGATGCACTTGCCCCGTAGGAAACTTCAAGTGAAGTTACTTCTATGGCACTGAAATCCTCAGCAAAATCAAGGAAAGTAATTGTGGCATTTGTGTCTGTTCTTACGATTGTTGTTTTGCCAATCTGATCGGAAAACGAAATGCCAATGATATTCTTTTCTTTATTCCATGATCCATCGTTAATTTCTTTTAACGGATCTTTCTGGCAACTGAAGAAGGTTGTGGCAATCATTAATACCAGAATATATTTTAGTGTTTTCATACGCCTGATTTCTTCTGTTTATATAAACTACTTCTCTGTTAAATTTGGGTTTAAGTCAATTTCCATCTGTGGAATTGGATAAAATGCAGCCTGTGCCTCAGTGATTCCTGCAGCTGCAGCTCTTGGATCGGTTGATGTAACCATAGCTTTTCGCCTTAAATCGTAAAGCCTGTTACCTTCAAAAGCAAGTTCCCATGCCCTTTCCTGCACTACAGCTTTTCTGAAATCGGCTGCATTCAGCCCCGGTGCAACGGCTTGCAGGTTCGCCCTGCTGCGGATTTGGTTCACCCAGTTATAGCCGTCAGCTGTTGGCCCGACAGCTTCGGCATACATAAGTGCTACATCCGAAAACCTGATGAGATAAGGTTTGGCACTTGATTTCTGGCCAACAAATTCAGGATCTACATACTTCCTGGTAAAAGCATAAGAAAAATTAGTGCCAAGGGCGCCCGTTTGTAAACCGGCTGCGTTATATATTTTTGTTACGAGGAGTTCTGTTTTCCGTTTATCATTTGCGGCAAAAGAGTTGTAAAAAGCGGTTGTTGTCTGATAAACTTCCCATCCATTGGTAGTGTACGTAAGTGTGCCATCAGGATTCTTGATGTAATAGGGAACTCCATCAACCCATGGCTGAAACATCATGGCTATTTTTGAGAAATTTCCTTCGTTGAGCCCGGTTCTGTCCATTGACATGATAAAAATATGTTCAGGTCCGTTTGGAGCGTTAACATCATAAATATGTGTTAATTGCGGGTCTAATGAATACTCAGTCTGATCGTGAAGTACTTTGCCTGAAAAATAGGCTGCACTATCGTACATCATATGTACATCCTTTGACATATCAGCATATTTCGGCACACCGCTTTCTTTCGAGGAAGCTATCGTCAAATACGTTTTGGCCAGAAGTGCCTGGGCTGCCACTTTGTCGGCGCGGCCTACATTGCGGTACACTTCCAGAAAGGATTCAGCTGTTCTTAAATCAGCATTGATGAAATTATACAACTCATCGAGATTCTTTGCCATTGAGGGTGAGGCATCTGAGATGCTTGTTACCATCTTACGCTGAATGGGAACCAGCCCGAAAACCTTAACAAGGTTGTAGTAATTGTAAGCTCTTAGAAAATAAGCTTCACCAAGTAATTTGTTTTTTGTTACAGGGCTAAACGAGCTGTTGGCAACATTTTCAATTACAGCATTTGCCCGGTTGATAGCAATGTAACAGTATTTAAAATAATAGGTGAGGGATTCATTGGTAGCATCGGCAGTCCAGTTATTAAGCTGCTGCGCGCCATAGCCTTCATCAGGTTTAACATCGCAGGCTTCAGTTGCGAGTTCACCAATATAGAAAATGCCTCTCGAATATTCAAGAAATGTAAGTGCATTGTAGGCGTACATCAACGAAGATTCAGCATCTTCAGGTGTCTTGTAAAAGTTTTCATCTGAATAAAATCCGTAGGGTTTTTCTTTCAGATCGCAAGAAGTGAGCAACAAACCAAAAATCAGTAGGAGAGATAATATTTTCGTTTTCATATGTTTGAAATTTTTAGAAGGTTAAGTCTAATCCAAATGTCCATTTGCTCAATCGCGGATAACCTCCCCAATAAATTCCATCTGACCCTACCTCAGGATCGTACCCTTTGAACTTTGTAAACGTATAAAGATCAGATGCATTAAAGTAAAGGCGGAAGTTTTTTGCCCATTTTACTTTCTTTGTGTTAAAATTATAACCCAGGTTCACATTTTGTATACGCAGGAAAGAACCATCTTTGACAAACCAATCGGATAAATAATAGGAGCGGTCGTTACGCAGGCTTGGATAATCGTTTGTAGGATTGTCCTTTGTCCAGCGGAGAGGCGAAGTGTTAGGCTGCCCCCACATATTCTGATATACAATATCGTTACCGAAAACGCCATTCAGAAAGATTTCCAGATCGAAATTCTTGTACCTTGTGTTCAAATCCAGACTCAGGATAAAATCAGGATTTGGATTTCCGATCACAGTACGGTCTTTATCAGTAATTTGTCCATCGTTGTTCAGATCCACGTACTTAAATTCACCAGGCTGTGCGAGAGCCCCGGTTAGACCGGCTGCAAGGCCTTCAGCTTCTGTTTGAATAATGCCGTCAACTTTGTATCCATATATAACATTTACAGGTTGTCCTATAGCAAGAATATTTGGAGTTTGCCTGAATTGCGATAAGGATGTACCCCAAAACTCATATTTCATCCCTGAATTAAAATCGGTATTCAGTCCCGAAGTAACTTCATTTCCAAGGCTTACTACTTTATTCCTGTTTATGGAATAAATCAGTGAAGCAGAGAAAGTAAAGTCCTTCTTGTCGATAATGTCGCCATCAAGCGTTATTTCAAAACCTTTGTTTGTTATTTCACCATCGTTTACCCACATCCGGTTGTATCCCGAAGAGAGCGCAAGTATTCGTTCTCTCAGCAAATCGGATGTATGTTTCTGATACATATCGAACACCAGCCGCAACCTGTTTTTATAGAATGCCATGTCGGCTCCAATATCTAGCTGGGATGTAGTTTCCCATTTCAGATTTACGTTTGGAATTCCGCCCCATATTTTGAACCTGCCATCATCGCCTTCGCTTCCTACAACATATCCCGGGCCTATTGCAGTATTCCATTGTCCATTGTCGTAGTATTGCTCAACCCCGTAACGGCTTAATGTCTGGTATGGTGAAATGCCCTGGTTTCCTGAGATTCCATAGCTGGCCCGGATTTTGAGTTCATCAAAAATATTGAGGTTTTTAATAAATGACTCATTATGAGCTTTCCATGCTACAGCTCCTGATGGGAAATTCGCCCATTTGTTATTGGCGCCAAATTTCGATGAACCATCGGCACGCATGGTAGCTGTAAACAGGTATTTATCTTTATACGAATAATTCAGGCGGCCTAGGAATGAAAGAAGTTTTGTCTCAGAATAGCCGTTGGCAAGCCTGTTCTTTTCAGGATTACCCGAACCCATATTCTCGTTGCCTGTTGATTCGTTTACGAAGTCATAAGCATACAGGTCGGAACTTCTGCTCATGGTATATTCGTACGACTGGCCAACCATTGCTGTAACTTTATGGGCACCAGCAAATGTTTTGTCGTATGTAATAAATGTCTCCGAAACAAGGTTCTGCCCCATCCAGTTGCTTATTTGAGCTGCTCCATTATTGAAATCGCCGGTTTCAGTATATTTTTTCGGATTGTATGCATCCCCGATATAAGTTCCGTATTTATAATTCACCTGTGATTTGATATTCAGGGCAGGAATAATCTGCCAGTCAAATTGCAATGACGAAATCAGGTCTAAGCTGTTGGATTTGTTGGTAACATTTTCGGTAATGGCAATTGGATGCGAATAGTCGTTGGCTCCGGCTAGAAAGTAAGACCCATCTAAGTTGTAAACAGGCCATAAAGGATTACGGTAATAGGATAATCCTCCATTGTTATTTCTATACCCTTTTGTAATAATATTCGAATTCCTGATCGTAAAATTATCGTAAACCTTATGATTGACAGAAAAGTTTACGATGCCTTTCTTATAGTCATCTTTTATATATACACCCTTTTCATCAAAATAGTTGAATCCGAGGTTGTACGAAGTTTTAGCATTAGCGCTGCTGATAGATAAAGTTGTATTGTTTGATACAGGATTATCCCTGAAAACTACCTTGTCCCATTCGGTATAGTACGGCCAGGTACCATTGGTAAGTTCCTGAACTGACGGATAATAAACCCCGGTTGAGTTGGTTGTGCCGTTGTATAGTGGAGGCAGGTTGGCATTAACCCTTTCTTCGTTGCTTAACTGGGCCATAAGTACCGGATCGCGCCACAGATTAAGTTTTGAATTAAACCGGGAAACTATAGTCTGCTGTTTAATATTGATTCTTGTTGTTCCTTCTTTCGCTCGGTTAGTTGTAACAATGATTACACCATTAGCACCCCTGGATCCGTAAATTGCCGATGCTGAGGCATCTTTTAATACTTCAACAGAAGCAATGTCTGCCGGGTTGATCTGTTTCAGGTCTCCGGCATCTCCCAGAGGAAATCCGTCAACTACCAGCAAAGGTGCGTTGGAACCGCGTAAAGAACTTCCGCCACGGATCTTCACAGTAGACCCGGCTCCAGGGTCTTGAGAATT
Organism: uncultured Bacteroidales bacterium; assembly: GCA_903913645.1. Lineage (GTDB taxonomy): Bacteria > Bacteroidota > Bacteroidia > Bacteroidales > UBA4417 > UBA4417. Next base: position 20,384 of record CAIWMA010000290.1, read on the forward strand.
ATTTGTCACATATAAACCTGCAGAACGGCCCTGTAATAAACCATCAATGGAGTTTGCAGGAATGCTTTGCAGTGGTTTCACTTTTACTGTGCCCACCGAACCTGTTATATCGCTTTTCCGGACCGAGCCATAGCCTATTACAACCACACCTTCTATATCGCGCACATCTTGTAACAGAACAATGTTCAGAGGAGAACTTCCTGCAACTGCTTCCTGTGGTATAAAACCAATAAAAGAAATCTGGAGAAAGTCACCCGGCTTTGCTTTGAGGGAAAACTCCCCATTTATAAGTGTGGTAGTACCTGTGGTAGTACCTTTAATTACAATGGTTGCTCCTGGCAGGGGTTGTCCGTCGCTGGTTTTTACAATTCCTTTCACATCGATGTTTTGTGCTTCTACTGCAAAAACAGAAAGGAACCAAATTAGTACGCCAAGGAAATATTTGAAGCATTTACTGTTTGGTGATTCAAACTGATTTGGGCATTTTTGATGATTTCTCATAATATTACAAATAGTTGGTTTTGTAAAAGTATTTAAACGTTGCAAATATGAGGCAATAGTGAGCAGATTTGTAATACAATTTGGTTGAGTTATTGTACGTTTTTGATGATAATTTAATATAAAAAATCGCAATAACATGAAAAAGAGATTATTGCGATAATTGTAATTTGTAGTAAACATATAAAATTACAGCATGTAAATGCCAATGCATTAACATTTTGTTGGATATTTGCAGCCTAATTAATAGTGTGAAATGGAAAATGCTGTCAGAGAAATTACTCCGCTTAATCCGGATGATCTTTTTATTCTCTTAAATAATAAGATGGCTAAATTTGATTACCCGGTTCATTTTCATTCCGACTTCGAGCTTAATATGGTATGTAATACCAGTGGCAAACGGTTTGTCGGCGATTCTGTCGAAAGCTTTAATGACTTTGATTTAGTGCTGTTAGGATCAAATCTGCCTCATAAATGGAAGGCACCAACAAGCGTGGATACTCATGTCATCACTATACAGTTTGACGACAGGATAGTTGATTCCTTTTTGCTGGGCAAAAGGTTGTTCAATCCAATTAAAGATATGCTTATCCGATCATCCAGGGGGATTGATTTTTCAATTGCAACAAAAAAAATAGTTAAGGACAAACTCCTGTTGCTCAGCCAGTCGCATGGATTTATGACGGCCCTCGATTTCTATTCAATCCTTTATGAGTTGTCTACTTCACAGGATCAGCGGTACCTGGCGAGTTCAACATTTGATACTTCAACATTTATCAGGGAATCAAAAAGCCGGCGGATTGATACTATATGCAAATACATTGAAGCAAATTACGCTAAAGAAATTAGCCTTACTGATGTTTCGGAAATTGTAGCCATGTCAGAATCTTCTTTCAGCCACTTTTTCAAAAAGAGAACCGGCCGGAGTTTTATTTCCTACCTGAATGATGCCCGCATAGGTCATTCAACCAAATTGCTGTTCGAAACCACAAATAGTATTTCTGAAATATCTTACATGTGTGGCTTTTCGAATATTTCGAATTTCAACCGGATATTTAAAAAAATAAAAGGTCAGACGCCCAGCGAATACCGTACATCAATTCAGCAGATACTGACAAAATTCTAGCAAAGACTTTTTCTTAAGCCTTTGTCAATACATCAATTTTGCCAAAAATACCTGAAAGCATTTTTCAATAATGCTTCCTGTGTTAGTCTGAATATGATTAAAGATTGCAGACAAGGCAAAAAAAACGCAGTTAGTCACATATAGCGGCTAACTGCGTTTTAACAATCTGGAAGCTTTTTATTCGTCTGCCGGGTCTGAGGGCAATACATAAACTTTCCTGCCGGTGTAAACGGCCGCCAGAGTTAGTAAAATATAGGTGCCACTGCCTATTGGTGCACCGCCACCTGCTCCTATGCGGCCACCACTTACATTACCGCCTTCACTGGTCGTACCTGCATGAGGTTGTGCCCGAAGACTGATGAAAGGTAAAATCATCAGGAATGCTATCAGGCAA
>CAIWMA010000291.1 GCA_903913645.1 uncultured Bacteroidales bacterium
TAAAATTACCCCAAATATCTTCAATTCTTTCACTCTACTCTCCAACTAAAATATTTTGTCCAAAAAGCCTTACTTTAATTTGGGGTTACCCGAAATCCGCCCCTCGTTAATCTCTGCTTACCGTCTCAGCTTTTACGTTCTTGCCAAGCCTCTAAACCTCTAACCTTCCAAGCCTCAGTATTTTAGATTTCTTCTTTCAAAAACGCCTGAATTTTCTGCCTTATATGTCCGACCGCCTCATGAAAGGCATCATGCTTTTCCTTTGCGGTCCCTTTGATTGCCGGATCCTTAATGCTCCAATGAAGACTCTTGTATTTTCCGGGAAATACCGGACAAGCTTCTTTTGCGTTGTCACAAAGGGTAATCACATAATCAAATTCCTTGTCCTTAAACTCTTCAATAGATTTTGAGGTTTGGTTTGAAATATCGACACCTTCCTCAGCCATATGTTTTACCGCTAAAAAGTTCACCCCGGCAGGACTGATACCGGCGCTAAACACCTCATACCTGTCGCCGCCGCGGTTCCGTAAATACCCTTCAGCAATCTGGCTTCTCGCCGAATTACCGGTGCAAAGAAAAAGCACCTTCTTTTTTATGATCTCGTTATCTTCCATATATCTCCCTAATTATGGTTTTTCCTCTTGTTTGGAATTTGTTCTTTTTTTATTTTTGTTTCGAATTTCGAATTTAGTGTTTCGAATTTGATTCTAAATAATACTTTCTCTGAAACCAAAAAGATACATTAACTAACCCTATCATTACCGGCACTTCTACAAGCGGGCCGATTACCGCCGCAAAAGCCGCGCCGGAGTTAAGGCCAAATACCGCAACTGCCACGGCAATAGCAAGTTCAAAGTTATTACTGGCGGCCGTAAATGCCAGCGTGGTGGTCTTTGAATAATCTGCTCCGATTTTCTTTCCCATCCAGAAGCTGATAAGAAACATCACTATAAAATATATCAAGAGAGGTACTGCTATTCTTAGGACATCCAGCGGAATTTTGACTATTAAACTTCCTTTTAGACTGAACATCACCACAATGGTAAACAATAGTGCAATAAGGGTAATTGGGCTTATAACCGGAAGAAACTTTTCCTGGTACCATTCTTTGCTCTTGAATCTTAACATCAAGAACCTGGTTAAAGCCCCGGCAAGAAAAGGCAGGCCCAGATAGATAAAAACACTTTTTGCTATCTGCGCGATACTTATGTCTACAACAGACCCTTTTAAGCCAAAAAGAGGAGGCAGCACGGTAATAAAGACCCAGGCGTAAACACTATAAAAAAGAACCTGGAAAACGGAATTAAAAGCCACAAGCCCGGCTGCGTACTCAGTGTCTCCTTTCGCCAGTTCGTTCCAGACAATCACCATTGCAATGCACCGGGCCAAACCTATCATAATAAGGCCGGCCATATATTCCGGGTAACCCCGCAGGAATACAATGGCAAGCAAGAACATAAGAACCGGGCCAATCACCCAGTTTTGAACAAGTGAAAGCCCGAGGACCTTTTTATTCTTGAATACATCTCCGAGCTCTTCATATTTGACTTTGGCAAAAGGCGGATACATCATAAGGATGAGGCCGATAGCAATCGGAATATTAGTGGTCCCGACGGAAAAACTTTCAACAAAACCTTCCACACCCGGAATAAAATAACCCGCCGACACCCCTATTGCCATTGCAGCAAAAATCCAGAGCGTCAGATACCTGTCAAAAAACCCAAGTTTTTTTGTTACCCCACTCATTTTCCCCTCTTTTTTCTTTTTGTTTCTTCTTTCTAATTCGACTTACCTTAATTTATTCTATTTTAGTCGTCCGCCAGTCTTTTGGGAGGATTAGTGCTTCGAGTTTATCATTTTCATCCTCTTTTCCAGGTGATATTTAATTATCTCTTCAGCGCAGGAGAGGAAATTAGAAACACAGCACATATTGACCTTATAGAAAACCTTCAAGCCGGCTTTTCTTGAAGAAAGAATATCCGCTTTTTGAAGAATGGAGAGATGCTTGGAAATATTTGTGCGTTCACCGGCGACTATTTCAACTATTTCACAGACACACTTTTCCCCGCCTGCAAGAAAGTCAACGATTTTAAGTCTTATAGGATGTGCCAGTGCCTGCATTACAACGGCCTTCATTTCGTACAGTTCATCTTTTTCAACATTTTTTTTCAAAGCAAACCTCCAACTATGTGGCTACTTATTCACATAGTAACATATAGTCGAGGATTTGTCAACATGTTGAAGAGCTCAAAGGAAAAACGCCTTGTAAAAACAGTCCATTCCGGGCTTTATATGATGATCCGGCGAGACAGCGTTTTGTTTCACTGCTAATGCGGGAAAAACTCTAAACTAATTTTCTTTATATTTTTTTATGCCGGTACTTAAGGACTCTTACTTTTTCGTTTGTAATCAGGCCCTCGGTCACCGTTTTATCAAGGAAAGGCAGCAGTTTATTAAGGTTCTCTTCGGTATCCACCAATTCTATAATAACAGGAAGATCTTCAGAGAGCCGTAGAAGTTTTGCAGAATGTATCCGGCTGCTGGCACCGAACCCCATAATTCCTCTGGTAACCGTAGCACCTGCAATATTTAACTCCCGTGCTTTCAATACTATATACTCATAAAGCGCCTTGCCCTCATAGCGGTCAGATTCACCAATAAAAATCCTGAGCAGCATTCCTTCTTCAGGTAAATTCATTTTATCCTCCAGAAAACAGTTTGTCTTTTAAAGCTAAAAACAATATCCTAAAATGATCTTAGACCTTTAAAACTTTATAAACATTCTTCATTTTGCGAGGTTTGTCAGAAACCTTGCGGCAAAATACCCGCCAAACGCGAGACCCAATCCGGCAATATTGGTAATAAGAATGTAAATTACGGCTGTCTTCACTTCCCCATCTCGCAGCAAGTTAAGGTTTTCAAGGCTAAAGGAGGAGAAGGTAGTAAAGCCGCCGAGGATACCTACAAAAAGGAATACTCTAAGAAGAGGTGAAAATTCAAACCTCTCAAACAGCCCCCATAAAAATCCTATAATCAGGGAACCGGCAAGGTTAACAATAAGCGTACCTGTAGGGAATATTCCGTTTGAGAATTTAAAATCCAGGCCGGAAACAGCGTACCTGAAAATACTGCCTATTGCCCCGCCGAGAGCTGCATAAAAATACCTTAGCATATCAAACCTCTGTTAGTGTCTTTAGCCGGGAAATTTCGAAGAAAGTTGTCCATAAAAGTCTGTAAATGTTCTTAATCGTCTATAAAGGAGAACTTCCTAACTTTACTTGCTGTTCCTGCTATCGTTTTGAGAGTACTTCCTTCTCATAGGTCAGGACCTCGTTTATCCAGCTGTCTCCGGAAGGGACGCCTTCCTGCTCGCAAAAGTAATTCCAGACTGCGCCAAGAGGCATGGCTTTTTGTTCTTCAAGTAACGCAAGACGGGAAAATAGGTCTCCGCTCTCTTCGGCTTTGACAAGTTTGCTGGTCGGTTCAAGCAGTGCGTTTAGAATTGCTTTTTGAGCAGCACGCGCGCCTATTACCCAAGCTCCAATCCTGTTGATAGAAGCATCAAAATAATCCAGGGCAAGGAAGGTCCTGTCAAAGGCATCGTTACGCTTTACCTCAAACATCAAATCTTTCAAACTATCATCATAGATGACCACATGGTCGGAGTCCCACCTTACACCGCGGCTCACATGGAGAAGAATTTCTTTCTGAAAAAGTAAAAGCGAAGAGATCTTATCGGCAATACTCTCTGTCGGATGAAAGTGCCCCATGTCCAGGCAAAGCATCAGGTTATGCTTTAACGCATAGGAAAGATAAAATTCCGTGGAACCGACAACAAAAGATTCACTCCCGATACCAAAGAGCTTTGACTCAACAGCGTCTTTTATGGTGCCGCCGGGAAGTTTTTGGGCATAGATACTATCCAGAGATTTAAGGAGATTTTGTCTGTAGCCTCTCTTGTCGACGGTCAGGTCCTTCATGCCGTCCGGTATCCAGAGGTTATGTACACTGCTCCCACCCAGAGATTTTCCGAACCAGGAAGCAATATCACGGCACTTCTTTGCATGTTCCACCCAGAAAGACCTGATGGCCGGATCCTTACTGCTTAAAGTAAAACCTTCATTGGCCTTGGGGTGCGAAAAAAAGGTGGAGTTAAAATCAAGTTTTAGCCCCAGGCTTTTTGCCCAAGCGACCCAGCCGGTAAAATTCTCCCGGCTTACTTCGTTCCTGTCATTTTTTTTAATTCTAAAATCGCCGTAGCTGGCATGGAGGTTCACCCGGTGTTTGCCCGGAAGAAAAGACAACGCTTTTTCAAGGTCTTTACGGAGCATTTCAGGAGTTTTCGCCTTGCCGAACCTGTTGCCCGTGACCGCGATGCCGCCGGAAAGCGCAACGCCTTCATTTTCAAAGCCCGAAACATCGTCACCCTGCCAGCAATGCAAAGATAAACTGACCTTTTTAAGTTTTTTCAAAGCCGCGCCCGTATCAACTCCCAGGTCCAAATACCTTCTCTTCGCCAGAACATACTCTTTTGAAATATTAGCTTTCATGTTATCCTTCTCCTTAAGTTTTGAAGTTATTTTAGCTCTAAAATATTATGTATTTTACCACAAAAACCGTGCATTGTTAAGCCGCAAATTCGCAACTGACAAAACAAGCCCTTTGCCATTCAATTGTTCGGGTACCGGGGATAAGAGGTAAAAAAGCGGATTTAACCTTGACATCCGGACTAAGTCAACTATATTATAGCAGTACGACGAAAGGTCAAGGCTTAACAGCTGGTAGTGTCAAACAGTAAATGAAAAAATGAAGGAAAAAGCGGGTAAATTTAGAGAGTTTTGGGCGCGAATTGACTTGGAACTTTGATCAGAAGCGAGCACGAAAGGTAAAAAGAAAAGCGTAGCGAGAAGTAAAAAGTAAAAAAGACAAAAAGATGCAGTAAGAAGAAATACAAAAAACAACAAGAAGAATTTAGGCGAGAGCTAAGGACAGGTTGAGCAGCTTGGCCCACTTGCCTTGAATAGTAGGGATAGAAGTAAGTTCTTTGAGAGGTATCGGAACAGAATAGCGCAAGGCTGAATGAGGTCTTAAGAAGTTGTAGTGAGTTACAAAGAGCGTAGTAAGTGCAATCGCGCCCAGTGTAGATTTAAAGCCGTTGGCCTGCTTTACATGGAACTTGTATGTACGGTTGAGTCGCTCGATAAGTTGTTTAAACGATCTGTAGGTTTCTGATTCTTGGTCAAGGTTTTGAAGACCGATAACCTTATGATGCTCAATTAAATTGTCCGGATTGGATTGGTTGAGGAAATGAATACCAGCAGCATAAGCAGGATTGCCGTCTGTAATAAATGTAAAAGGCTGTTTTAGTTTAGCTGTGCGAGTAGCTTCGGTCATGGCGATGGTAGCAGGAAGAGTATCCCTGGATGAATCAATGTGGTAAGCGGTGATGCTTCTCTTGATGGCAGAGATGAAGAAGAACACGAAGTTATGGAGGCCCATAACTTTAATGTAGGTTTCATCGCCGGCTTGAGTTGAGTCGACGTCACCTTTGTTCGCAAGATTAAATTTGTGGCAGAGGTGAGAAGCAGAGATAGAGTAGTTAAGGACAGTCTGATAAGAAGCATGGATGGAGAATACATTTCTGAGGATATAGGCTGTTTTTCTGGCAGAAATACCCAGCGAGATGTGGAAAGTAAGAATTAGGCAAAGCGTATGAAGAGAGTGACGAATATTAAAAATGCTCGCAGCATTGGCAGTCGGAGCAGAATGAGCAAGTTGTTCTTTGGTAAACAGATATTCTCTAAACTGGTATCTTAGCTTAAACTGAGAAGACTTGAATTTTGCAAGAATCTTCTCGGCAGGATTAAGGCGAGCTTTGTTGGTCAAAAGAAGACTACATTGATCATAGTCACACTTGTAGATAAAAACATCCCTGCGTTGCTTCCACAGGAATAAAGGGTGAGTACAATGCGGGCAGTAGAATTTAGTTTTAATGTGATTGCGAGGGTTAAGTTGAAACAAAGCGGAGCAGACCTTGCATTTGATTTGTTTACGTTTTTTGCCGTCATTAAAGTAAAGGTATTCGGATGTAGCTGAGCAGTCAGGACAACAGATATCCGATGGAACGATGTTCTTTGAGTTATGAGGCGAAATCTTTTTGAGAGGTTTACCGTTCACAAGGAAAAACTGTTCTAAGAGTTCTTTGAAGTTTTTTTTTGAGATTGATCAGGTGCTTTGGTTAATGGAGCCTTCGGGTCAACAGTATAAGCCCGGTAATTAGGATGGTCTTCCTTGAAAGCGTCTTTAGGCTTAACCTCAGGATTGCGGCTGGCAAGAATATCTGAGAGTTCTTTGACGATCATCATTATTTGTTCGCGGGTAAATTTAGAACAGATCCAAATAACAAAACGGGAAATTCTGGTCTTCATAGCATAGCCTCCTTTAAGGTTACAGGTCAATAATAAGGGGGAGGGAACTTTAAATCAAGTAAAATATTATAAAATAAAGATTTTAGGCGAAAACGCCTAAAGATTTTTGACAATACGA
>CAIWMA010000292.1 GCA_903913645.1 uncultured Bacteroidales bacterium
CTGATCGGCAGGTTCCACCAGGGCAATAAGATCTGCTTTAAATTTAGCAATCTTAGCTTTCATTTCACCGGCTTTCCCTTTTGTACCATCTGCCGAGTTTCCAATAAAATAATTAGTCGTTTCATCGTACCTGTCTTTCGATTTCATAAGGTAAAGTGGCCTTATTTTAGCTGAATCAATAGATATTCTTTCTGACTTGGATATGGCTTCAAATTTAACCGTGTTTATATACCCTTTCATTTCATCCGAAAGCTTACGTGCCTGTTTTGCTTTTTCCCAATATGGCCCTACTTTATCAGGTTCATTCTGGTATTGTTTTTCAAAATTTGTATAAAAGTCGTTTGTTTTACTGTTGAAAGTCTTGTTGGTAGTTTCCATACTTTCGTTCACTACCAGAAATGCATTCAGAATCTCAACAGACACATTGAGTGCCAGTAAGGCAGTTAGGACCAGGTACATCATCCCGATCATTTTTTGCCTAGGCGTCTCTTTATATCCAGCCATATGTAAGCGTTTTCAGTGTTGAGTTATTTAATGAAATTGTTGGAGAACAGATTATTTAACAAGATTTACATTCATAGCAGTAAGCATATTACCGTAAACCTGGTTAAGAGCACTTACACGCTTGGTAAGCTGATCGATTTCCTGCTGATATTTGCTCATATTGGAAGATGATTCATTCATGCTGTTGAGGAATGAGCCAACAGTTGACCTAAGTTGATTGGTTGTTTCAATCTGTTCATTGGAGCTTCGCAACTGAACTTCATAAATAGTATTTAAAGCTGCCAGGTTACCTGATATTTTCTGTAACTGGTCGTTATATGCCTTACTGTCAATAGCACTGAAATTAAGCATTTCGGCAGATTTGCTAAGCAGTTCTGCAGAAATATTATATTTTTCAGCCAGCTTGTTAGCTGAATCGGTGGCGGATGCCATACTGCTTGAGAATGTTTCAGTAGCAGTCATTTCCTTTTTAATAGCTGAAGAAACTTCATTATATACAGTTGCCAGGCTACCTGCAGAAGCTGCAGCCGATTTAACACTTGATGAAAACTCTCCTACTGTGGCAGCATCCTGTTGAAGAACGTCGCTTACCTTTTTATATGATGACGACAATTCACCGGCTGATTTTCCAGCATCCTTAACATTTTTAACAAAATCCTCAGTAGCTACAGCTGTACTTGTAACATCTGACATTTTACTTACATTTTCACTCATTTTTCGCATTCCGTCGCCAAGGCTTTCAATAAGTTCAGGACCAATTTTAGCTTTCGAAAGCATTTCATCCAGGTCCTGGGTAACAGTTTTCCCTGTTGCAGTCCTTTTGATTGAACCAGGTGAACCAGGTTTGCCATCATGATACATACCTGCTAATTCAGGATATACCAAACTCCAGTCGGGCTCAACATGCGGATTCTCAAATGCCGAAAAGAAAAATATAATTGCCTCTGTTGATAAACCTACCATTAGCATCTCATTTGCATAAGGCAAGTGAACAATTTTAAATAGTGCTCCCATAATAACAACAGCTGCACCTATACCGTACAACTTTGCCATAAAGTTTTTGTACCCTTTACTACTTACAAAACTTGAAAAACTCATGATGAAAAAAAATTGAAGTGGTTAATGACGTATACTGAGTATTTATGAACTAACACTCAAAAAGTAACATTTGTTTTTAATTATAAATCCTTGAAGCCCTGGCTGGATTATCGTCTTTCTGGCGGCCCATGAAATCCTGAACGCAACGGAATCCAATATAACATTTGGATGAATCCTGGTACTCATATGAACGAGTTGAAACCTGCAGGTAATATGCAATATCTTTCCATGAACCTCCGCGTACAAGTTTACGTTTCATCAAAGGTGGATCATCATCTTTAGCATTGTACATATAGGTAGGATTCATATCCCAGGTGAACTGGCCTGCTGATTCGTCGTATGCATCAGCACACCATTCGGATACATTACCTGACATATCAAACAATCCGAAATCGTTAGCCGGATAATGCGCTACAATTATAGAACGTGCTCCACCATCGTCAGCATAATTCCCACGCAATGGCTTAAAGTTAGCAAGGAAACATCCTTTGTCGTTTCGTGTATATGGACCACCCCATGGGTATGGGCTCATAGTGTTACCTCCGCGTGCTGCCCATTCCCATTCTGCTTCTGTAGGAAGTCTGAATTCGTTAGGAATAGCTGTTTTCTTTTGTTGAAGGAATGATTCCAGTAGACGGGTACGCCATACGCAGAAAGCAGTAGCTTGTTTCCAGCTTACCCCAATTACAGGATAATTATCGTATGCCGGGTGCCAGAAATAGCGCTGGGCAACAGGATCATTATAGCTGTATGCATAATCATGCAACCATGATAGAGTATCTGGGTATACATTAATTACTTCCTTACGAACGTATACTGACCGGTCTTTCATACCTTGAGGACGGTTAGCAAAATTTCCGTTTTTTGTATCACCTGGCTGTGAAAAGTCTTTCTTGGAAGCTGCAAGCAAATCGATATAATAGTACTCGTAGAAAAGTTTACGTGTATCAATCTCTTTTTTCCTGTAAAATCTTTCATTTTCAGGCAGGAACATAGGTTCCAAAGCATCACGGTTTTCTTCCTTATCCCATTTTATTTCTGTATCCCAGTTCAGGTAAGGCGGATCATATGTTTCACCGGTTTTTTTGTTTTCCGAAATCAGGAATTCATCAGGGTTAATTTCACCAAGTATGCGGCGGGCAAGGGAGTCCTTTACCCAATAAACGAACTGACGATATTCGTTATTGGTGATTTCAGTTTCGTCCATATAAAATGCCGTTACCGTAATAGTACGCGGATTATTAAGATGTGCGTAAGGCACATCCTGATCTCCTGTCCCCATTGTATAACTTCCAAGCGGTACATAGGCCATCCCGAATGGATCGGGTTGATAGAATTTTTCCCGGGATTGAACGCCTATAAGTTCACCATTACCGCTGTTACTGCAGCTGGCGAAAAGTATTGCAATCAGTGAAATGCAAAGCAGTTTTTTCATTGCTGTGTTGTTTGTTTTGAGTCAACCTCTGCCATTAAATACATAAATTCCGACATTACAATTAGTGTTTCTATAGTAGAAAACTTAATCTTTCACCCATTGATTTAACTATTTTTATAGCAATTGATGACATCATTTCAGTATGCAATTAACGACAAGTTCTACTCTTTATTATCTAAGTTCAAGAAATTTTAACTTTGAACTATCTATTTATGTCTTTTCCCCTTAAAGGTAACGTGTATTCCGGTATCCGGTACGTGTTTTTTCTTTCTCTAATTTAAATCTGTAACGAACCATAATCTCATGACTACCGGTAGCGGCAACTTTACTGGTAGGAATATCGTATGAATATCCAATTTCAATATCTTTATAAGCCACTCCTACCAACAGGGCAACCGCATCATTTATACGATATGTTAACCCGCCCCATATTTTATTATTATACTTAGCCATTATATTAATGTCTGCCTGCAATATATTTCCATCTGATTTAAGGTACACGGAAGGTGTGAATACATATCCCTGGAAAGCAGGTAACACAATATCATGTCCTCCTGTTAAATAATAATGACGACGATTCTGGTAAAATGGAGCGCTGCCGGCAGTTCCGGATGACTTTTTGGTTTCAAAAATCTGAGTTGAAGCAAATGCAATGTAGTACCTAGGTTTTTGAAGGAAGACGCCTAATGACATATCGCTGATCATAACTCCACTTGCCGAAATGCCCATTAGTACAGGATCACTCTCATCGACAGCGTTAAGTTTTTGTGTATCAATAGATTTGTTATTAAAATTTGCATTAACGCCTATACCCAATTTAGCATTGCCGATATTGAGGTGATAGGCATAGCCTAATTTAACCAGCATATTTTTGGTAAATGCTTCTTTATCCTGGGCAATTCCCACTCCAATACCGCCACGAAGAAATTTAATTGGTGCATCAGCTGTTAACAATACAGTTTCGGGTGCTACTTTATTTCCTTCATTGTCTTTAAAGCCCAGCCATTGTTCACGGAATATACCTGTAACGGTAATACCATCGTACAAACCGTAGGAACCAGGATTTACAAATGCATGATTGAACATATTATGCGTAAACTGTGGATCCTGCTGTGCCTTAACTCCAATGGATGCCGACAGTAACAGAAAAATAATAAAGATTGAACGCACAGATAGCTTTGAATGCATAGTATTGTTGAAAAAACGTGCTAAAGTAATAAAAAAAAAGGCTAAGCCACCTAATATCCAATAAATGATTCAATTTGTTTTAAACAAAAGTTTGTTAATTCAGTAGATGTAGATATTAACGCTGTGCTCCTCTGGTAATTGCCGGCATAAAATTTCAAATTTCAGCATCTTTTAGCTTGAAAATAAATTCTTCCAGCTACAACTTCAAATGATATTTGCTGTTGTTGTCAAGCAAATTGCTGCAAAGTGAAAGCGCTCTTGCTTATAAAAAATAATACATATAATTTTATCCGGAATAGTATTGGTATCCCGAAATATCTGACGAAATTTGCCACTTCATTAAAATAATGGAATTTCAAAGATAAAATATTGATTTTATGGACTTTCGGCCTGAGAAAATATTCTCAAAAAAATGGTTTATCAGTTACAGCTTAATTGTTATCGGTTCAATAATACTGGCTGCCGGCTTTGTTTTTTTTATTTCCCCTTATAAAATTGTTCCCGGTGGGGTTTATGGGATTGCTATCGTTATCCATTATATGACTGAAGGACTTTTCAAATGGGCACCTTCAGGGCTTCCGATTGGGTTAATGGGACTTATTATGAATATACCACTTACAATAATAGGTATCAGAATTTTAGGTCCGAGGTTCGGAGTTAAAACTGTTGTTGGTTTTGTACTTACTTCAGTGTTCATGGATTTAATCACCTATCTTTTCGGCGAAGCTCCACTGGTAGCAGGAGATGCTTTATTGTCATCTATTTTTGGAGGAGTATTGGTTGGTTTGGGGCTGGGACTTATATTTAAATCGAAAGCAACTTCAGGAGGATCGGATATTGTTGCAATGATTATTGCAAAATACACAAAAATGCCTCTCGGTCAATTAATGATCTACGTCGATTCGGTAATAGTACTGGTTGGATTAGTGGTTTTTGCAGATTGGAAGATACCTTTGTATTCCTGGATCGTGATTTATGTTACGGGGAAAACCATAGATATTGTGTTACAGGGCATGAGTGTTGACAAAACACTGTTTATAATCTCCGATAAATTCGTCGAAATCCGAGACCGCATCATAAATGACCTGCATCGTGGCGGGACTTATATTCCCGGTAAAGGAATGTATAACGGTTCCGACAAGACAATTATTTTTACTGTTGTTAACCGGCGTGAAATGGCCTTACTTCAGGAGTATATTCATGAAATTGACCCTACTGCTTTCCTTACCGTACTCGAAGCCAATGAGATCCTAGGCGAAGGATTTAAATCACTGAAAGAGAAACTGGAAGATTAGTGGTTGGGAGTTAGGGATTGGGGCTTGGGATTTAGTCATTCAATGGCCATTCAATGGTCAATGGTTGCTATACAATGGTTGGTTGCGTTATGGGGATTGGGTTTTGAGTTTTGGAACCTTGAACTTTGAACCCTTAAACGTGAAACCTGAAACTTGAAACTTTAAAAGAGGATTCCCTGCATTTTTATTGATTTTGAATACCCTATAATTTATATACACCTATGGTTGACACCTCCTTCTTTCAAAAAGAAAAGCTATTTTCGGTTAGCTGGTTTAAATCCTATGCGTTTATTGCGTTAGGCACATTTTTGATTTCAGTTGCATTTGTGTTCTTTATAAGTCCAAATAAAATTGTTCCGGGCGGTATTTATGGTATTGCCATCATGCTTCACCATTTGATTGGAACACCCATAGGATTAACAGCGTTGGCTTTTAATATTCCTCTCACTCTTATAGGACTCAAGATTTTAGGGCCGCGATTCGGGGCCAAAACGGTTGTTGCTTTTGTTCTGACATCCGTATTTGTCGACACTTTGTCCTATTTTCATGGACCGTTGCCACTGGTTCCGGGCGAAACCCTGGTTTCGTGCATCTTTGGTGGTTTGCTTATCGGGATTGGTGTGGCCTTTACGTTTAAAGCAAAAGCAACCAGCGGAGGGACCGATGTTATAGCCATGATTCTTCAGAAATATACACGTCTGCCTGTTGGTCAGCTGATGATGATGGTCGATTCCTCTATTGTATTATTGAGTTATGTTGCTTTCGGCGACTGGCGAATTCCGCTTTTCAGCTGGATTACCATTTTTGTTGTTGGGAAAGTGGTAGATACGGCCATGCATGGTTTTTCCTATGATAAAACACTTTTCATCATTTCGGATAAACATGAGGAAATCAGGAGCAGCCTGATAAGTGAAGTAAAACGTGGCGGCACATTTTTACATGGGGAAGGAATGTATAAGCGTGAAAGCAAACAGATAATTTTTACTGTCGTTAGTCCGCGCGAGCTCTACATGCTTGAAGAATATATTCACCACATCGATCCCGAAGCATTTATCGCTGTGCTTGACGCTTACGAAATACTTGGAAAAGGATTTAAATCACTGAGCGAGAAAGTGAAAGACAAATAATGAAGTTTTCCACTTCAACGATTTTAAACAAAAATCCCGAACCGCTTTAAACGCGATCCGGGATTTTTCAAATATTATCTTTTATTTTCCAGTTTACCTGAAAAGCTTCACGATATCA
Organism: uncultured Bacteroidales bacterium; assembly: GCA_903913645.1. GTDB lineage: Bacteria > Bacteroidota > Bacteroidia > Bacteroidales > UBA4417 > UBA4417. The sequence goes on from CAIWMA010000292.1 coordinate 6,766, forward strand.
TTTCCGTTGGCAAATATCAACAAAGCAAAGAGCAATACCATGCCAGTAATCTGAGCATATTCCATAAATTTATCGCTGGGTTTGCGACCGGTGATAATTTCGTAAAGGAGAAACATTACATGCCCGCCGTCAAGCGCGGGGATAGGCAGAATATTCAAAACACCAAGCATCAGCGAAAGAAATGCAGTGAGGCTCCAGAAGGATTCCCAGTCCCAAACAGATGGGAAGATACTTCCGATTGTGATAAATCCGCCAACCGATTCATAGGCTTTAACTTCGGGATTAAACAGAAGTTTCAATGATTTCAGGTAATCGGCCGTTTTTTCATACGCTTTTACAGTTCCAGCAGGAATAGCCTGGAAAAGATTGTAATGGTATTCTTTAAATTTAAAATAACCGGCAGGTGTTTTTGGCGCGACACCTATTAAACCTCTGTCCGAAACCTTAATAGCTAATGCAACCGTATCGTTGCCGCGCAGAACTTTAACATTAGCAGTTTCATTTTTATGTTTTTGAACTACAGCTTTGAATTCATCGAAATATAAAGTAGTTTGTCCGTCAATACCGATAATTTTATCGCCTACCTGCATTCCCGCTTTTTTCGCCCCCGAGCCCGGCGCAAAATCAGCGGCTTCAAAAGGGATGCGAACGCTTATGAAATCAGGAGATTTATGTTTGACGATTTGTGAAATTAATTCACGGGGAATTACAATATTAACCGGCTGGTTATCCCGTTCAACCTGTATGGTTTGTACATTTTCAAGGATAATGGTGGCAGGAATTCTGAAAAAATCTTCAACAGGTTTATTATCCATTGTAAGAATCTTGTCTCCGTTGCGGAGGCCAAGTTTCTGTCCAAGTGTGTCAACGGTTATACCGTATTTAACTTCGGAGTTTGGCAGGTATTGCTCTCCCCACCAAGATAACATAACTATGTATATCCCAATGGCTAGGATTACATTTACTGTTACACCACCCAGCATAATGATCAGCCGTTGCCACGAAGGCTTTGCCCTGAATTCGTAAGGTTGTGCCGGAAGTTTCATAGCTTCCTTGTCCATAGATTCGTCAATCATTCCGGAAATTTTCACATAACCGCCAAGTGGAAGCCAGCCAACACCATATTCGGTATCGCCTTTTTTGAATTTGAATAATGAAAACCATGGATCGAAGAAAAGGTAGAATTTCTCAACCCTTGTTTTAAAAATACGAGCGGCAATAAAATGACCGAATTCGTGAAATATCACGAGAATCGATAAACTCAGAAGCAGTTGAACTACTTTTATTAAAATAACCATATAAGGTGTGATCTTAAGATTTTATGAATAATATTCCATTTGAAACGGGGTGCAAATTTACTGCTTTTTCCCAACGGAATTTCAATCAGGAGAAATTTGATGAATCAACTCTTAAAACGGCCGATAAGTTCAGTGGCAATGGCCCTTGTTTCTGAGTCGGTTGCCTCGTAATCGCTCAATGTAGGATTGCTGACAATACTGATTTTTGCCATACACTGCTCAATCAGATCGGGGATTTGCAGAAATGAGATTTCATTGCGTAAAAAAGCGTGTACGGCAACTTCGTCGGCTGCATTCATGATACAAGCCATATTTCCGCCTAGGCGAATGGATTCATAGGCGAGTTTGAGGCACCGAAAATTTTCTTTATCAGGTTTCTCGAAAGTGAACTGCAAACATTGGTCGAAACTGAATTTTGGAAACTGTGAAGCTAACCGTTGCGGATAAGTAAGAGCGTATTGAATCGGCAGGCGCATATCGGGCATTCCCATCTGCGCTTTTATCGAACCATCAGCAAACTGCACCATCGAATGGATAATACTTTGCGGATGAACTACAACTTCAATCTGAGCAATATCTACATTAAACAGCCACTTCGCTTCAATTACTTCGAGCCCTTTGTTCATAAGCGTTGCCGAATCGATAGTGACTTTGCATCCCATATTCCAGTTGGGATGTTTAAGCGCCTGGTCCTTTGTAACACGTAGTAACTGGTCGTGGGTCATACCACGGAATGGTCCGCCTGATGCGGTAAGAATAATTTTTTCGACAGGATTATGAAATTCGCCGGCAAGGCATTGAAAAATAGCTGAATGCTCGGAATCGACCGGGTAAATATTAACACCTTTTTCCTTTGCCAGTTTTGTAACCATTTCGCCGGCAACAACGAGAGTTTCCTTATTGGCAAGTGCAATTGGCTTTCCGGCTTCAATAGCCCGAAGCGTGGGTTTCAGTCCGCTCCAGCCAACCAAAGCAACCAGAACCATATCGACGCTCTCCATTTCTACAATCTGTTCAATGGAAGCAATTCCGGAATATACTTTTATATCATACGGATCCAGTGCTTCATAAACGCGCTGATACAAACTTTCGTTGGAAATTACCACGGAATTAGGCATAAATTCCAGCGCCTGCCTTATCAGCAGTTGCGAATTGGAATGAGCTGTGAGCACCTCTACATCGAGTTTATCAGGATGTTGCCTGATTACATCGAGTGCCTGTGTCCCGATTGAACCTGTTGATCCAAGTATGGCAATGCGTCGTTTCAAATTCTGGTAAGTCGTTAATTGGTTATTTGTGTGATTTTAAACCGGCTTCGATATTGGCCGGATTGAAAGTACAGCAGTGATATGAAATTAGATTGCAGCCATAATGTTATGCTAAAATACAATATAATCTTTCGGATTCACCGGAATTCCATTAATCCACAACTCCAGATGCAAATGCGGGCCGGTTGATAATTCGCCTGTTTCGCCAATGATAGCAACGGTTTCGCCGGCATGTACAATATTTCCTTCTTTTTTCAGGAGTACCGAATTGTGTTTGTACACCGAAATAATATTACCAGGGTGTTGTATGGCAATAACGTAACCTGTTTCAACAGTCCAACCCGAGAATACAACTGTTCCATCCTGAACGGATTTTATAACTTCATCGCGGGCAGCGACAACATCAATTCCAAAATGCTTGCGCAACGGGTCAAATTCGCTGGTTATAGTGCCTTTAATAGGTGAGAAAAAAGTAAGGTTGCGCATTGTGGATCCTTTTCCTGCCGTTTTATCGGTCTTAAAAAGGTTGTATTTATTGGCATTATCATATTCGGTGCGAAGAATGGAATCTTCGGGCGAACGCCTATCTTTAATATTAATGTAGTTTTTTGATTTAGCTGTATCAACCGCAACCATTTCCCTTTCATTAGGGATGTTTCCGCCAAGCACCTTTTTCAGCGATTCAAGGTATTTTTCCTGCGAACGCATTGCAAAAGCTACCGAATCAGAACGAAGTTGAAGCTCATAAATCCGTCGTTGCAATGTAACATCAGTATAACCTGGAATATATTCTTTCAACGGAGTAAATGCAATGATGTAGGTCGTTATGAAAACAAGGATAATTGACATCAAACCAATGGCTACGAATACATTCAACCTTGAAAGCTTGAATGAAATCCGTTCTTCGAGAGTTTCTTCGTTCAAAAGTACAAGCCTGTATTTATCGCGGATACGCCTCAATAAATACTTCCAGATTTTTGTCCTTTCTGATTTTATATCCATACCTTTTTACTGCAGTTCACATATTAATCTGCAAACCTACCTAAAATAAGAAAATTCACCACGAAAACCTTTAATATAATTTCATAAAAGTACTTAAAATTTCAAACTAACACCAGTATTACTGCACTTTAAACAATTTCCGGAAAATGATCACATATTTAACAAATTCCTAAACTGATCAAATTAGCATTTAACCGGGTATTTTTACGTTTTGAACTTTTAAACAAATGAGGAGAGGTCTGGAAAGACCAGGCTCTGCCTGCGATAAACACTGATTTGCGAATTAAATGCTGTAAATGCAACCTTTTAGCGTGAAATTGGGAAAAATGAAATATTTTTGCACTCTTTGAGTTAGTATAGTAGTATTCCAATCGCGACCAGGTAACTAAACACATATCACCCCTTTGAAATTAAAATCATATTTCAGATTTATCTTTATACCGTTACTTATCGCAGGTATCGCTTTATTATATTCATGTTCCACCAAGAAGAACACTTTTACACGAAGGGCCTACCATAACCTTACCACACATTACAATATTTACTGGAATGGAAATGAGAGTTTTAAAAGCGGTAAAGCTGATTTAACGGAGAGTGCTGGCGATAATTACAATTTAATATTACCGGTATACAATTTCGGCACGCCGACCGAAGCAAAAAAAATATCCTCCGGCATGGATCGGGCAATAGATAAAGCCGGGACAGCTATTCCAAGACATTCCCTGTATTTTAAAAATGTTGAATACAACAAATGGATTGATGACTGTTACATGCTGATTGGGAAAGCGCAGTTTTTCAAACAGGATTATAACAATTCGCGCCGAACCATGGAATACCTGATGAAACAATATGCCGGCACTCCTACTGAACTGGAGGCATCGATATGGTATATGCGGACTTTTCTTCAGCAAAAGCGATTTGAAGATGCTGTAGCACAGGTTGAGCAGTTCGAAGCACGGCAATCGAAGCAAAAAGCTCCTTATAAAATAAGGCGCGAAATCCCTTTGTTATATGCTGATTATTACCTGGCGACCGGTAATCTTACAGCTGCAAAAACAAATCTCAAACAAGGCCTAACTCTAGCCTCAGATTCAAGACTTAAAGCAAGGATAAACTTTATACTTGGTCAGATTGCCCAAAAAGAGAAAAATTTCGCCGAAGCTACCGAATACTATACCAAAGTAATAAAAAGCTCCGCCCATTTCGAAATGGTTTTCAATGCACGTATTAACCTGGCAAAATCATTTGATATTAATACAGGTGATAAAGCCGGGCTCGAAAAGCAACTCGGCAAAATGCTGAAAGACTCTAAAAACACGGAGTATTTCGACCAGGTATATTATGCCCTAGCCGAGCTGGCAACCCTTGATAACAATGATACCCTGGTAATGCATTACCTGAAACTTTCAGTTGCAGCAAGTACCAAGAATAATTATCAGAAGTCAACATCATCGCTGCAACTTGCAGATATGGCTTTTGCCAGGCGAAACTACGAGACGGCATCCGCTTATTATGATACCACGTTACAAACTTTACCTCTGGAGCATCCAGATTACATCGCGATAAATACCAAAACACTCACGCTCACCGAATTAATAAAGAACCTCAGTGTGGTTCAGTATCAGGATAGTTTACAGAAACTGGCACATATGCCCGAAGCTGAACTTGCGGCTATCATCAAAAAAATTATTGATAAAATAGAGAAAGAAGAAGCGCTACAAAAAGAACTTGAAGCCCAGCAACAAAATGAAACAAATATTCTGAGCAATGTTCCGAATATGCGGAATGAGAACATGGCAACCGTGGGAGGCGGTGGCTGGTATTTCTATAATCCGTCGGCTATAAGTTTCGGATATTCTGAATTTCTTCGAAAATGGGGCCGGCGAAAACTGGAGGATAACTGGAGACTTTCCAATAAACGCGCTGTAGCTCAATTTGATGAAGCAAGTACCGACCCGACAAAGCCCGGCGATACTTTAAAACAAGGGGCAACAACTGACGCTAAAGCGACATCAACCGATCCTAAAAAACCACAAACTTACATTGCACAATTACCTAAAACTCCCGAAGCGCTTGCAGCCTCTAACAAAGAGATTTCAATAGCCTTGCTCAACCTTGGATACATATACAAGGACGGGCTAAATGATATTCCGCATTCTGTTAAATCGTTTGAAGAGCTCATCACCCGTTTCCCTGACAATAAGGAAATAATCCGGATTTATTACCAGTTATACCTGATTGGAAAGCAGATTCCGGACGAAGTCATGGCAAAAAAATACAGCGATATAATACTGAATACGTATAGCGAAACCGATTATGCCCAATTGATCAGGGATCCTGAATACAATAAAGAAGTGCTTGCCCGCAAAAACCGGGTATCAACACTTTATGAAGAAACATATCAGGCTTTTAATCGCGGACAATACCGTATGGTTTTACTTTATAGCAACCAGGCAATCACCGAATATAAAGACAAAGACCTTATTCCACGGTTCGAATATCTGCGTGCACTTTCACTTGGAAAAACGGTTAGTGTTGACACCATGGTAGTAGCGCTGAAAAAACTTGTGCTGGCCGAACCAAATCATCCGATTATACCCTTAGCAAAGGAAATTCTTCAAAAATACGATAAGAGCATACCTGTTATTCCACAAGCAATTGCCGTTAGCGGTGAAAATGCTGCTGATACTTCGGTCAAGGCAGCTTTTACGGGTGTTACAGGGCAAGGTCCTTTTATGAATAGCGGCGATACTATCGTACCTGATATTTACAAGCTAAACCTTAGCCAGACCCATTTCTATATTATGATGGTCGACGGGAACAAGGTAAATGTAAATGCCACCAAAACAAGAATTTCCGATTTTGTTTCGAAGAATTATGCAACTTCCAACCTCTCGGTTAATGCAATAGTTCTGGATGGCGGCTGGCAGATGATTTCAATCAGCAGCTTCCGAAACAGCCAGGCCGCCATGGATTTCTACACTGCTATCGGCCAGAATGAGTATGTTATCACATCACTTAGCAAAGGCGACTACAAACAGATGGTAATTTCTATTGACAACTATCCGATATTTTACCGGGAGAAGAAATACAATGGCTATTTAAACTTTTTCAGGAAAAATTATCTTAAATAGTGAAGTATGAAAACCTTCGGCAAATAATTATTTTTCAGGAATTCTCCTCCAAACATGACACATATTCCCAATGTGTGGCAGGTATGAATTTATTTAGAATTTATTTACTATGACTATATTTGATTAAATATCTGATACCCGGTTTATCCGCTAAGTCAGAGTTTCAGTGTTTAAAATAATAATTCCCAGAATACTATATCTACTACTGGCACAGCAGCCTTATTGAAGGTTAAAAGAATAACTTCTGAATAAAATCAGCAGAATCTAAACAAGATAACAACAAAATATCTACCTTTGACTTTTTAAACAAAATGGTCAGATAGTTGTTAATCTCCTGTACTCTGAAGGAAGAAAAATGATAGAAACAGAAGCGAACACAGCAGAACCTGAAAAAAAAGTTGATTTCATACTTAAGGCTGCTCAGAAGAGATTAGGCCTTTATGGATATGAAAAAACTACTATGCAGGAAATTGCAACCGACATTGCCATGTCAAAAGCTGCATTATACTATTATTATCCTGATAAGGAAAGTCTCTTCAAAGCAGTAATTGAAAATGAGCAAAAAGAGTTTTTCCTGCAGATTGAACAGCGTATTGCTGAATTAACCGATGCCGATACAATGATTATGGAACTGGTGGATCTCAGGCATACCCTATTCCGTAAATTTTTAAATCTGAGTAAATTCAGACTAAATGAAAATCCTATTGTAAAACCCCTGCTTAATGACCTCTACAACAGGATGCGGGAACTGGAAACCGAAACCCTCACAACAATCTTTAAAAAAGGAAAAGAAACAGGAATTTTCCAGTTCGATGATGCATCAGAACTTGCACTTTTATTCAGCGATCTGCTTCAGGGTATTCGGATTATGGAAATGAAACGGATGAGCCGGCTTGAGATGACTGATGAAGAAAATGACAATCTGATCCAAATGCTTCGAAAAGCAACTGCAATATTTATTAATGGATTGAAATACAATAAATTGATAGAGCCTGTTAAATAAGTCACAAACACTATTCAATACAAATTATGGAAGCACCAGAAGTAGTACCAAACAACAAAGGCAAGCGGATTCGTGCCTATATCGCGTTAACCATCGTAATAGTGTCATTAGGAGTTTTTGGCTGGCAATGGTACAAAAACTACACTACATTCATTACAACCGACGATGCCAATGTAGATGCAGATAAGGTAGCAGTAAGTTCAAAAATATTAGGCCGGATTCTGGTAATTTATGCTGCCGAGGGCGACTCAACAACCAAAGGAAAACTACTGGTTGAACTTGATAGCAGCGATTTGGTTGCTCAAAAACAACAGGCTTTAGCTGCAAAAAACCAGGCAATAGCAGCCGTTAATCAATCCGAAGCCAAATTTAATTTCGACCAGCTCAGCATTCGCGTCCAGGAAGTGGCGTCGGATAAAGCAAAGGAAGATCTGGATAGGGCAACACTCCAGTACGAAGGCAAAATTCTTACCAAGGAACAATTCGACCACAGCCGCAAAGCATATGAATCTGCCCAGGCTCAGCTTGAAGCCGCCAAAGCACAGTTAAATGTTAGCAAATCAATGGTTGAAAGTGCTCAAAGTACTATCAAAACAGCAAGCGCCCAGGTTAGCACTGTTGAAACCATGCTCCGCAATACTCGTATTTATGCGCCTTCTTCCGGTATTATTGCGAAACGCTGGCAACTGGCTGGTGATATAGTTCAACCCGGTCAGCCTGTTTTCACAATTACAAAAGACTCCGCCTTGTATGTAACTGCCTTCCTTGAAGAAACCAGGATCACATACTTTAACCTTGGCAAAAAAGTGGAATTCACTGTCGATGCCTTCCCTGATGTAACTTTCAGTGGCGAAGTAACCTATATTGCTGCCAATACCGCATCGCAGTTTTCGCTTATTCCGCCCAATAATGCCTCAGGAAATTTCACCAAAGTAACCCAGCGCATTCCTGTACGGATTTCTATACTGGATTGGACCAACAAAAATAAATATCCGAACCTTAAGCTGGTGGCGGGAATGTCGGTATTTCTAAAAATACGCAGAAACTGATCATGCGAAAACTTCCCGGAATCAGGCATCTTCTTGAATTCGTAAAAGAGCAGAATTCAACATTCGATACTACCAGCCCCACTTATCGCTGGTGGCTATTGGGAAATGTTATGATCGGTACATTTATGGCTGTACTCGATGCAACCATTGTGAATGTCGGACTGCCTAAGATTATGGCTTCCTATGGCGTAGGGCTGGATAAGATTGAATGGGTGCTTACGGCATATATGCTTTCTTTAGCAGTAATGCTTCCAACATCAGGCTGGCTGGCAGAAAAATTCGGCTATAAACGGGTTTACTTCTTTGGACTATTTCTTTTTACGCTTGGATCCTTTTTCTGCGGTATGTCGCCCAACGAGGATATCCTGATCTTTTCAAGGGTCATACAAGGTCTTGGAGCGGGATGCCTTATGCCTGTCGGAATGGCCATTATAACCCGGGAATTTCCACCCGAGCAACGTGGAATCGCCTTAGGCTTCTGGTCGATTGCGTCGGCAGCTTCTGTTTCCTTTGGCCCGCTTATCGGGGGATATCTTGTAGATAATTTCAGCTGGCCGCTTATTTTTGATGTAAATATTCCGGTTGGAATTGCAGGAATGCTTGCCACTGCTATTATTCAGAAAGAATTCAGGACAAAAAACCGACGATCTTTTGATGTGGTAGGATTTATTTCGGTGAGTATATTTTTGCCTGTGCTCCTTTATGCATTAACCGAAGGAAATGTCGCTACCAACTCAGGTGGATGGCATTCGCCCACCATCATAGTTTGCTTTTCGATAGCGGCATTAGCTATGGCAATTTTTCTTGTCAATGAATTCCTGGTGAAAGAGCCGCTTATCGATTTGCGGATGCTGGGAAATTACAATTTCGGAATCAGTGCCCTGGTGATTTTTATTTTTGGCATCGGAATGTTTGGAAGTACATTCCTGATTCCTGTGTACCTTCAGAATTCAATGGGATATACTGCTATACAGGCTGGTGCGGTTTTTCTGCCACTCGGATTGATCCAGGGAATTATTGCGCCTCTGGCCGGGATTTTCTCTGATAAAATCAATCCTAAAGTTCCTATAATTATCGGTGGCTTGTTGCTGGCATTCAGTTTTTACCTGAATAGTTTCATGACATACCAAACCGAACTAGATTATATCATGCTGACACTTTATATGCGTGGTTTGGCGATGGGTTTGATGTTCGGTCCGTTGACCACAATTTCATTGTTCTCCATTCCGCGGCATAAGATGGCACAGGCTTCAGGAATCAGCAACGTAATCAGGCAGGTAGGCGGAAGCTTTGGTGTAGCTTTACTCACATCTATTTTTACATCCCGTATTGCTTTTCATTCTCAATTATACGGAGAAGCATTGCAGTCGTATTCACCTGTGTACCATAGTGTAGCAAGCCACCTGGGAAGTTATGTTACTTCCGTAACTGGAAATGTAGGTGCCACGGCAGCAAAACAGGCACAAATTATCCTTCAGTCTAATTTATCGAAACAAGCATTTATCCAGAGCATAGATGACGATTTTATGTTGGCTGCCATTATTACGCTTATAAGTGTTGTACCTGTATTCTTTCTGAAAGGCAGCAAGAAAAACCTGAAAATACTGAACAGTCAGCCTCATATGGCAAAACCCGGCAATTAATAATGAAGTATTTTCAAATACTCATTCAAAAAAGCAATGCAGAAATATCAAATTCATAAAAATGAAACGAAACCATTTTAAACCGCTGGTCCTGTTAATTTCAATCATACTCATCACCCGGATTGTTACAGGACAGAATACTGTCAGTGAATTCACGAACGATTCAGTCGATCTGCAGAAAGTAGTAACCGGGGTTATCGAAACCTATCCTACCGTAATGAAAGCCAAAGAAGCTATTAACGCTGCGGAAGCTGGTATTGGCCTGGCTAATTCAGGCTACTATCCCGACATTGATTTTGGTGCCGGCTATACACGCATTGGTCCTGTTCCATCAATCAGCGTTCCGAATTTGGGAACTTTTGATATGGCTCCAGCCAATAATTACAATACTTCGGTAAATGTGAGGCAAACAGTGTATGATTTTTCAAAAACCAAAAATAATATTGAGGTTGCTGAATCGGGCAAGGCTATTGCCGAAAAAAATATCGACTTGGTAAAGCAAAGGCTTACATCAATTACGATTACAAGTTACTATATGCTTGTCTATTTGCAGGAAGCTGTCAAAATTAAAGATATACAATTAGCCATCCTGGAACAACATCTTGATTTCGTAACGAGGAAGAAGGAATCAGGTTCAGCCACGGAATATGAAATCCTGGCAACCAAGGTGAGGATATCAACGGCAAAAAACCAGAAACTTGACATAGAAACCGCCTTGAATAACCAGTTGGCCATGTTAAATTCACTCCTGGGATTGCCCGAAAGCACCAGGATCAAAGTTAAGAATCGTTTATTCCTACATCCGGTAAATGTTGAGTACGATTCCCTTATCGATTACGCAATAATACACCGCAATGAATTGATTCTTACTGATCTGCGAAAAAAACAAGCTGAATTGCATCTACAATCCGTAAAAATCGAAAACAATCCTGTAATCAGTGCCTTTGCTTCGGGCGGTATTAAGGACGGCTATTTCCCGGAAATGAGCAAGCCTAAAGCAAATTATACAGCCGGCCTAGGATTCAGGGTTCCGATATTTACTGCTACCCGGCATAAAAGTTATTTGCAGATTGCCAATTCCGATATCAATTCCATTAACCAGGATATCGAGCAAGGAAAGCGTGAAATATCTTCGGAAGTATACCGAAATGCAAATGAGCTTAAAACGTCTCTTCAAAAGATTGATCAATCAGAGTTGCAGCTTGAACAGGCTGAAGAAGCCCGTAAACTGGCTGACCTCAGTTATAAATCAGGAACGCTGACAAACCTCGACTTACTTGATTCCGAATCACTTGAAGCCGAAAGCCGGTTGAACCTGCTTAGGGTCAAAACAGAATATATGATCAATTCGGCCAGGCTGGAAATATCTATTGGGAAACAGGGATATTGATGCTAGTAAACAATTAATATTAAAAAAATCGATAAAATTCTATATTTAGGTTAACAAAACTGCGTCAGTTAACAATAGTAGGATTTAATTAACTTTTTAATTACCGGATAGTACATGATTCAATTAAAGCACTATTTTTGTTTCTGGTAATCTAAACTTGACTAAACATGTCCAAAATTATGGCAACAGAAACGCCTTCGGTAAATATTATCGGTAATGGAACTGATATAAATGGTAATATCAAATCAAACGGTGACCTTCGAATTGATGGATTTATAAAAGGGACAATACAGGCTACAGGCAAAGTAGTGGTTGGCTCTACTGGAAGAGTTGAAGGCGAGATCAGCTGTCAGAATGCTGATATTTCGGGTGACGTGAAAGCACATATTAAGGTTACTGAACTTCTTAGCCTGAAAGCAAATGCAGTTGTTAGCGGCGACATACTTACCAACAAACTGGCTATTGAACCCGGGGCTGTATTTACCGGAGCCTGTAAAATGGGAAACCATGCCAGCACAAATGAAAAACCAGAACAGCCAACCGAAGCCAAAGCCTGATAAGGAAAAGCGGCCTCCTCTCGAGAGCTATGCCCGTTATTCGAATCTTGCATTCCAGATGTTCGCGATTATTGGAATCGGGATTTTTGGTGGTGTTAAACTCGACCAATGGTTAAAAATCGGCTTTCCTGTTTTCACAGTGTTGCTTTCGATTATTTCCGTTAGTGCATCTATTTATGTGGCAATAAAGGACCTAATACGGAAATAGGCTTCATATTCCGAAAATGATTGTTAGCTATTTTTTGATACTTTGTTTTTTGAAAGTTATTAAAATCACAAATACATCACCAGCCCAGATATGAAGGAATTATTAAACCGGTTTATACAGAACCTTATTTATTTTACAGTAGCAATAGCCGTTTCAGCGCTGGCAGTATCTTATTTTGCTCCCGGATTTATAACGAAGTTCTGGCCGTTTTTATTACTGCTTTTTGCAGGGATTACACTCATTTTAGTCTCTCTTTTAGTTAGTGCAAGTGAACAAAAATTCAGTAAATTCTCCAATACATTTATGATTGTCAGCATGTTAAAGATTTTCTTACTGCTAATAATAATCGCCGCCTACGCGTTCAAATTCCAGGCTGATGCAATCCGGTTCTCAATTACACTATTTGTATTTTACATCCTTTATCTCGTTTTCGAAATTTTCTGGCTGATGAAACTTCAACGCTCGGATAAAAAAGAATAATTGGGCTTTCAATTACAGCTGATTTCATTCAAACAAATCGGTAAAAACTTACCAACATGAATTACCGTGTAAAAATCTGTTGTATAAGTTCCATCGATGAAGCTCGGATAGCAATCGAAGCCGGTGCTTCTGCTCTTGGTCTGGTTGGTCCAATGCCAAGTGGTCCGGGAGTAATCAGCGATGAATTAATTTACCGGATTGCAAAAAGCGTCCCACCTCCTATCGGAACATTTCTTATAACTAGTGAAACTTCGGTTAATGAAATCATCCGTCATCATCAACTCACACTGACTAATACGATTCAACTGGTTGATAAACTTACTGTTGGAAATTATGATCAACTTCGAGATGCATTGCCGGGCATAAAACTGGTCCAGGTAATTCATGTGATTGATGAACGATCAATTGATGAAGCCATTGAAATTTCAGAACAAGCCGATGCCATATTGCTGGATAGCGGTAACCCGAATTTAGAGGTGAAAGAACTTGGAGGCACTGGCCTACTCACAACTGGAAACTAAGCCGAAAAATTTGCCAAAGTGTGAAAATCCCGGTATTTCTTGCCGGTGGTCTGAATTTTGAAAATATAAGGAAAGCTATCGAAGAAGTTCAGCCGTTTGGTATCGACTTATGCAGCGGGGTTAGAACCAATGGAAATCTGGACCGGGAAAAACTAAGCAAGTTTATGAATGAGATTATGAGATAATTTTTGCAGATGAGATAATAACTTCATGGTTAAGGATTTATAGTTCAAATACTCTATTTCTCAAATTGATTGTTTAATATATTATTCATTTTGTTAAACACTTTTAACTTTCCGGTGTTTTAAACTTGTATCAATTCAATATTGTACTTTTGCATTCTAAAATCGAATATTCATGATTTACATAACCCGTCGCGAGCGTTTTAATTCAGCACACAGGCTTTTCAAACCTGAGTACAGCGATGAACAAAACCTTAATGTGTTCGGCAAATGTTCGAATCCTAACTGGCATGGTCATAATTATACTCTTTTTGTTACTGTAAAAGGCGATGTAAATCCGGATACCGGTTTCCTGGTAAACCTAAAAGATCTTAGCACTATAATTGATCAGCGTGTGATCGAAAAACTCGACCACCGGAACATTAACCTTGAAGTTGATTTTATGTCAGGTAAACTTGCCTCGACCGAGAACCTGGCGATAGGAATCTGGAAAGAACTCTCAGAACCCATTTCAGCAATGGGAGCAGCATTACATAGCATTAAACTTTATGAAACAGAAAACAACTTCGTCGAATACCTCGGCGGTTGAAATTGAAATCAACTGATTTAGTTGAACGTTGAACACCTGAACATTTAAGCTTTCCCTTTAACTTTTCTACTTTAAATTTATACACAATGAGCAGCGATATAGTAAAACCCATGATGATTGAGAATAACATGGACGATTACGAACTGAAAGACGGATACGAAAAGCGCGATATCTACAATATGACCACGATAAATGATCTGGCATATCATTACCGCGAGATTCTGAGACTTATAGGCGAAAATCCTTCGCGCGAAGGTTTGGAAAAAACACCTGAACGTGTTGCCAAAGCCATGCAGTTCCTTACCCACGGTTACGACCTGGATCCGGAAGAAATACTTCGTTCGGCCATGTTCAACGAGGACTACAAACAAATGGTTATTGTTAAAGATATTGAATTGTATTCGATGTGCGAGCACCATATGATCCCGTTTTTCGGGAAAGCACACGTTGCCTATATTCCAAATGGACGAATAGTTGGTTTAAGTAAAATCCCCCGTGTTGTTGATGCTTTTGCCCGCCGTTTGCAAGTCCAGGAACGCCTTACAACGCAGATAAAAGACGCTATCAACAATACCATGAAGCCACTGGGAGTTGCGGTTGTTATTGAAGCACAACATATGTGCATGAGCATGCGCGGCATCCAGAAACAGAATTCAGTTACTACAACTTCTGATTTTACAGGTGCATTTTTAGTTGATAAAACCAGGGCTGAATTTATACATCTGATTGGTTCCAGACTGCATTGATATTTCGGTTTTAAAAATGTTTCGGAGAATATGAATTTATAGGATCAAACTCTGAATCTAAAAAGCGAGTTTTATTCTCCAGCTAACCTTTTTACTTTATCCGTTAACTATTTTCCATTTTTCGATACCTTTGCCGCCTAATTAACGAAAATAAAAAAGAATGAAAGCATATGTATTTCCCGGACAGGGAGCACAGTTTGTAGGAATGGGCAAGGATTTATATGACAACCATGCCCTGGCTAAACAAATGTTTGAAAAAGCCAATGAAATCCTTGGGTTCCGTATCACCGACCTGATGTTTGAAGGAACTGATGAAGACCTTCGCCAGACACGTGTTACCCAGCCTGCTATTTTCCTGCATTCGGTTATCCTGGCTGCTACCTTACCTGGTTTTAAACCCGATATGGTTGCCGGGCATTCGCTTGGCGAATTTTCAGCTTTGGTTACAGGCAAAGCTCTGTCATTCGAGGACGGCTTGCGTTTGGTTTATGCCCGTGCCATGGCTATGCAAAAAGCATGCGAAGCTGAACCTAGCACAATGGCTGCAATCCTTGGTCTGGATGATGCAAAAACAGAAGAAGTTTTAGCCGGAATTGACGAAATTGTTGTTCCAGCCAATTACAATAGCCCAGGACAGTTAGTTATCTCCGGTTCGATCAAAGGTATTGAAATTGCATGTGAAGCATTGAAAGCTGCCGGTGCAAAACGTGCTTTACCGCTTAAAGTTGGCGGTGCATTTCACTCACCACTTATGGAACCAGCCCGTATTGAACTGGCTGCCGCCATTGAAGCAACCACTTTCAGCACACCGGTTTGCCCGGTTTATCAGAACGTGGATGCAAAACCGTATACAAATCCATCCGAAATTAAAACCAACCTGGTAGCTCAGCTTACTTCACCAGTACGCTGGACACAAATTGTGCAAAATATGGTTGTCGATGGTGCTACAACTTTTGTTGAACTTGGACCGGGAAGCGTATTGCAGGGATTAGTCAAAAAAATTGCTCCTGAAGTTGAAGCAATGGGAGTCTAAATAAATACTTCCATTATAAAAAAGGTCCTGATTCTAATAAGATTCAGGACCTTTTTCTTATCATTAAAATTAAAAAGGATCTGTACTTCCCGGGAAAGTTTTATATCGTGCGACGATAAACAATATTCAGGATTTCCAGCATCAATAATTCAAACAGAATTATTTCTGCACCAGGGCTAATTCAATTGCTTCTAATTCTTCAGTACTGAACTTTTTATTTCCCAATGCTCCAAGGTTATTTTCAAGTTGTGCTACCGAGCTTGCACCTATTAAAACAGAAGTTACACGTTTATCTTTCAGTAGCCATGCAATAGCCATTTGCGAAAGACTTTGCCCGCGGGTAATGGCTATTTCATTTAATAGTTTGATTTGAGGCAACATCAGTATTACACGGTCTTCATTTAAAAAAACGTGTTTAGCCGCGCGCGAATCAGAAGGAATTCCGTTAAGGTACCGATCTGTCAACAAGCCTTGGGCCAGTGGTGAAAAAGTAATACAACCCATTCCATCCTGCTCAAGCACATCCATTAATCCCGCTTCGGCCCAACGGTTGAACATGCTGTACGAAGGCTGGTGTATAAGGCACGGTGTTCCCATTTGTTTAAGAATTTCAGCAGCCTGGTGAGTTAGATCGGCAGGATAATTCGAAATACCAGCATACAGCGCTTTCCCCTGTTTAACAATCAAATCGAGAGCTGCCATGGTTTCTTCGAGTGGCGTATCCGGATCGGGACGATGGCTGTAAAAAATATCCACATAATCCAGTTTCATTCGTTTCAGGCTTTGGTCGAGACTGGACACAAGGTATTTTTTCGATCCCCATTCACCATAAGGGCCATCCCACATCTGGTAGCCGGCTTTGGTTGAAATAATCATTTCGTCGCGGTACGGACGAAGATCATCTTGCATCATCCTTCCAAAATTCTCTTCGGCCGAACCCGGAGGCGGGCCGTAATTGTTGGCAAGGTCAAAATGGGTTATTCCACGATCAAATGCTTTAAGCACAATTTTTCGGGAGACATCGTAACGGTCAACAGAGCCAAAGTTGTGCCATAAGCCAAGTGAAATCTCAGGGAGTTTAATTCCGCTTTTGCCGCAACGGCGGTATTTCATTTGCTCATAACGCGATGATTGGGCGAGATATTCCATGATTATGACACTTATTAAAAAAATGACGGTTTTAAGGTTTAAGTATTGACTCAAAAAGATTCTGACACTTTCTATTATTTAACCTTAGAAACTAAGCCATCTTTAAGTTCATAAACCAAATTGCTCTCAGGGCAGATGGCTTTTGAATCTTTATCGAATTTCAGTTTATGGCCATATTCGCTCATCCAACCGGTTTGGCGGGCAGGATTTCCAACAACCAAAGCATAAGCAGGAACCGACCTGATAACAACGGCACCGGCACCAATAAAACAGAATTCACCTAATTCAATACCGCAGACTATTGTGGCATTTGCACCTATAGTGGCGCCTTTACGAACGAAAGTGCGGGCATATTCATTCTTCCTGTTAACAGCACTTCGGGGATTAATCACATTTGTAAACACCATGGAAGGGCCAAGAAAAACATCATCTTCGCAAACAACACCGGTATAAATTGAAACGTTATTCTGGATTTTTACGTTCTTACCTAAAACCACATCAGGCGACACCACAACATTTTGCCCAATGTTACAGCCTTCACCAATGATGCAACCCGGCATAATATGCGAAAAATGCCAGATCCTGGTTCCGTTTCCGATAGTACATCCCTCGTCGATAATCGCAGAAGAATGAGCAAAATATCCTTTTTCAATCATAATATATAATTTTTATCAGTTCAGATCCAGGCAATAAAGAAGCCAATCTTTCTTTTCATATAGTTGGATATCAACTCAATAAATTAATATCCAACTTATTATATTGTTGCTGCAAACTATTTTCTTGCTGTTTCCAAATACGCCAGAACTGAAGAAGTAATGTAGCTCAGCTGTTCTGCGTCCATTTCAGTATGCATTGGCAATGAAACTACCGTATGGCACAATTGTTCCGTAACCGGGAAATCACCTGGCTGGTAACGCGGATCAAG
>CAIWMA010000293.1 GCA_903913645.1 uncultured Bacteroidales bacterium
ATATCTGATGTGTCATCTAAAAATTTAGAAGCGATCTGGTTCAAGACTTGTCCTTTGTATGGAATAGCGCGTGGAAGCACCACATCGAACGCTGAAATCCGGTCACTGGTAACCATAATCAGCAATTCATCATCAATATTATAAACGTCACGTACTTTGCCGATGTAAAGGCTTTTGAGTCCTGGAAATGTGAAATCGGTGCGTGTGATGGCGTTTTGCATATTGATGGTTTATTGAAGAGTTAAGGCTGGTTTTGGAAATGTTTTCCGAGGCGCAAAATTACAAAGGATTTATATAAAAGAACTTATGAAACAGCTAAATCCCTGTTAATGTTTTCAACAAAAGTGTTAATAACTACTTCCGATAAAATATATCTTCCTGATCTTATAAATTTTTTTCTACTCAGGCAATTATATTACTAAGATACACTGAGGCAAGCATTCAAAAGATGAAAATTCATTAATTCTTAGTGTCACTCAGTGTGTTTAGTGCCCTTTAGTAGTTTTCTGTCTTAATCCCGAAAAGTGAAAAACCAGATTAACTATTCCTTCTTTTCATATGCGTTTATGATTCTGGTTACCAGTTTATGCCTTACTACATCACGGATATCGAGAGTAATAAAATCAATTCCATTAATGTTTTTCAGGATTTTCATTGCCTGCACCAATCCTGAGTTCTGGTTGCGGGGAAGGTCAATCTGGGTAATATCACCGGTTATCACAAATTTGGAGGAACGCCCCATGCGTGTAACAAACATTTTAAGTTGTCCTTCGGTGCAATTCTGTGCTTCGTCGAGGATAGCAAAAGCATTTTCGAGGGTGCGGCCGCGCATAAAAGCCAATGGCGCAATTTCGATGGTGCCGTCTTCGAGGTAACCAACAAGTTTCTGGGTTGGGATCATGTCACGCAGCGCATCGTACAAAGGCTGAAGATATGGGTCAAGTTTATCTTTCAGGTCACCAGGCAGGAAACCCAGGTTTTCGCCTGCTTCTACAGCTGGCCGTGTTAGAACAATGCGGCGCACTTCTTTATTTTTTAATGCACGTACAGCAAGGGCTACAGCGGTATAGGTTTTCCCTGTTCCGGCAGGCCCGATGGCAAAAATCATATCATTTTCGGCAATGCTGTTCACCATCCGTTCCTGGTTGATGGTACGGGCTCGGATCATCATGCCGTTTTTACCATGTACGAGTACATCGGCATTTGCTTCTCGAAAAGTGGAAATAACCTCGCTGGCATTACCGTTACCGGCAAGTTTACGGATGTCATCTTCATCAAGTTTGCCGTAATTATCGAAAAACATCAGCATCGATGTATACAATTGCGAAAATGTTTCAATATCCTGTTCATCTCCGTTAATCCGGAGCATATCATCACGCGCAATAATTTTTATTTTCGGGAAAAGCTCACGCAAAAGGCTGATATTTCGGTCGTTGATGCCAAATATTTCAAGCGGGCTGTAGGATTCAAGTGAAAAGGTGCTTTCGGTCATGTATTGGATTCAGTTGTGCGGGATGGTTTCTTCGCTTTCACAAAATTAATGTTTATTCCATATTATCTGCGGATATTTTTTACTTTTGATGCTGCGTAGAGAGTGGCAGTATCAATAAGTTTAATAGAGTGAATGGGTATTAGAAAATAGTCATCTGCAGTTAGCAAAATCCGAAATCACTTATTTTAAGACATAGCCAATCAGCAATTTCATCCCATAATTAACTATTTTCCATTAACCATTAACTTTTTTAAAATTCCATGCCAATTATCACACTGCTCAGCGACTGGGGACTCACCGATCATTACGTGGCATCGGTTAAGGGTGCCATACTCAGTCGTTTGCCAGGTGCGGTAATAGTTGATATTTCGCACAATATCAGGATTTTTGATATTAAACATGCTTCATTTGTCATGCGCAATGCCTGGCATAGTTTTCCGGAAGGAACCATTCATATTATTGGCGTCGACTCCATTGAATCCGACAAGCATCCGCATGTAATTGTAAAATCGGAAGGACATTATTTTATTGGGGCTGATACAGGTTTGATTTCATTGATCCTGGATAAGAAACCCGAAAAGATAATTTCAATTTCCATTAACCAGGATTCAGGATATTTTACTTTCCCGGCCCGCGACAGGTTTGCCAAAGTTGCTGCCTTACTGGCGCAGGGAACAAATATAGACTCCCTGGGCGGTCCATTGGAATCCCTCAATGTGAAAACGCTGCTGCAGCCTGATTTTGATGGGAAAACCATTTACGGCAAGGTGATGCATATTGATAATTATGAAAATATTTTTGTAAACATTACGGATGTGTTTGTTCGCGATTGTCTTGGAAAGAATGCGTACAGGATCATTTGTAAAAAAGATACCATCCCGCTTGTTAAAGCCTATGGTGATGTTCGCGAAGGATTTACCTGTGCTCTGTTTGCATCAAACGGATATTTGCAGATTGCCGTCAATAGAGGCCGTGCTGCATCATTGTTGGGAATAGCTATGGATAACGATGTATTCTTGGTTTTGGGAGAAGAATAATGTGAGTTTACTTTTTCGCATTTAAAAATATTTATTCACTGCGATGCAACCAAATACTCAATTACAATACCTTTTAGTTTTCAGATAATACTATGAAGACACTCCATACATTCGGATTCTTATTACTTGTGTTAATTGCCGGTTGTGACAAGGTAACAGAAGAAGTGAAAACACAATATTCCGCTCAGATTGTAGGTTTTGATCTGAATTGCTCCACTTGTATTGTATCATTTCCAGAAGATTCATTGGCGATTAAGATGTTGTTAGGCGAAAGTCCCGGCAATTATTACCAGATTGTTAATTTAAATAAAGGCGATTTTAAGATAGGTCAAAAACTCAAAGTCGAAGTCCGAAATGCTAAGGATACTGAATTAAATGCATGTAAAACACTATACGCATCATCTAATTACAAGAACTTATATGCTTTGGATTATGAGAATTACACTGATCTCAAATTTAACGATACATTAAACCTTGCGTATAAAGATTGTCTGTATGATAAAAATGGAAAATGTTATATTTGCCTCGATACCGTTTTGAGTGATTCGCGCTGTCCAGAAGGAGCGGAATGTATATGGGCGGGCGAGGCACGCGCACTGTTCAAAATTGAAAAGTATAATGGTAGCCAGATTTACATTGACCTAAAAGAAGGTGTTAAAGATACCGTTGCGGGTGGATACAAGATCTCTTTTATAAAATTATTGCCTTATCCATCCGTTGGAAATCAGCTAAAACCGGAGGAATATAAGGCGTGGATAGTAATAAAAAACAGCTAATTGAGGTTGTAAGTCAAATCCCATTTCATTTAGTTTTTAAAATATTCCTCTCACAAAATTTCGGGGGTTGAGTTTATTGTTCATTTTTTTTTATCAGAAAATCCAATTATAAAGAATCAATGATTAAAACAAAATATTCTGGGTTTCGATCATATACATCATAAGTCAATAAATGCTTCATTAGCTGTTATAAAACAGGTAGTTAGGTGGGTTTTGACACATAAATGCAAAAATTCATTCTATTACTTTTCATTTAAGAAGGCATTAATATGATGATTCTCTTCCTGAAGCGCAACAATAACTCCTGTGGTAAAGAAGTGAATTCCGCAAACTGATTTTCCGATGTATCATTTCATTGATAATCCTGAATACCGTAAGGACAAGCGCCTGGTTTGGGCTGCTACCCGCTCGGTATTGGAAAATGTTGGTTTTTTACGCAATAAGAACGGGAAAAAGAGTAGAAGTCGATGGGATTTATTTTTACGCCTGCTTGGTATTTTTACCGTTTTATTAAAGATTACCGGGTATTACAGAAAAGGAAATGGCAACGCAAAAACCATTATGGTAACCCCTCTTACCCTGAAATACCCGAATCTTCCAGCTGCTTTTCATGGATTTAGAATTCTACACTTATCCGACCTGCATATCGACAGCATTCCGGGCTTTGCCACATTGATCAGGGACAGAATTAAAAACCTTGAGTTTGATATCTGTTTCCTTACAGGTGACTACCGAAGAGATATTTCCGGAACTTTCAGGCATATACTGAAGCCATTTAAAATTCTGTCCAAATATATACAGGCGCCGTATGGCACATTCGCTGTTTTGGGTAATCACGACACTTTCCTGATGGCGCAATACGAAAAGGAATCAGGCCTCGAACTGCTGGTCAACGAATCAGTTGAAATAGTGAAAGACGGACAAAAGATACTGGTCACCGGCACCGATGATCCATATAATTTTTATACCGAGCAGGCTGCGTTATGTCTCGAAACCAAAGGCTATGATTTTAAGATCGCTTTGGTTCATACCACGGAATTAGCGAAAATGGCTGCCGCCAATAAATACAGCCTCTACCTGTGCGGGCATACACATGGCGGACAGATTTGCCTGAAAAAGGGAACACCGATAATCAGCCACCAGTTCGAAGGAAAACAGTTCAACCATGGAAAGTGGAATATCGGTAAAATGTTCGGCTACACTTCCAGGGGCGTTGGCGTAAGCGGAATGCCGGTAAGGTTTAATTGCGCGGCGGAGGTTATAGTGATTACGCTGGAGGTGGGGTGAGAAATAATCGAGCTATTAGTTGGTCATAAAATGGTTTTTATTTTTTGAGAGGCACGTTTTGGGATACAAGTAATCAATGGACAAATACC
>CAIWMA010000294.1 GCA_903913645.1 uncultured Bacteroidales bacterium
AGGCGCTTCCTCAACAATGGCAAGCCCTGTCGTTATTTGATGCCGGCGTTCAAACACATTGCCCATGGCTACCGCCACATAATTCATATGGTCGTTGGTATAAGTGCGTCGCGGGATGGCAAGCCTGAGTAATTCAAGTTCCGGGTAGCGGTTTTCGCGGGTAACGGGATCTCGGTCAGCCATAATGGCGCCGATTTCAACACCTCTTACGCCTGCTTCAATATACAATTCAACAGCCAAAGTCTGTGCCCTGAAATGTTCCTTTGGCAGATGCGAAAGCACTTTGCTCGCATCCACAAAAATGGCATGTCCACCGTAAGGCATCTGGACAGGAACACCAAATCCAGTCATTTTCTGTCCAAGCATTCCAACCTGGTTAATCCTGCTTTTTAAATAATTAAACTCGGTTCCTTCGTATAAACCCTGTGCCATTGCATTCAGGTCGCGGCCGGCAAGTCCGCCATACGTTAAAAACCCTTCAAACATTATATTGAACACCGATGCCTGCCTGAAAAGTTCAGGATCGCGCAAGGCAATAAATCCGCCAATATTTACAATTGCATCTTTCTTGCTGCTCATGGTCATGCCATCGGCATACGAAAACATTTCGGCAACAATTTCGCGGATGCTTCGGTCCTGCTGGCCTTCTTCCCTGGCTTTGATAAAATATGCGTTTTCGGCAAAACGAGCAGAATCGAAAATTACAGGAACATTATATTTATCGGCTAATAGTCTTACACCCTTTATGTTGGCAAGCGAAACCGGTTGGCCGCCCGACGAATTGCAGGTTATGGTAACAATAATCATCGAAACCTTTTCGCAGGGATATTTTTTAAGTACATCTTCAAGTTTACCGAGATCCAGGTTTCCTTTAAAAGGATGATCTATAGTTGTA
The DNA here is from genome assembly GCA_903913645.1 of uncultured Bacteroidales bacterium. GTDB lineage: Bacteria > Bacteroidota > Bacteroidia > Bacteroidales > UBA4417 > UBA4417. The sequence continues at coordinate 896 of CAIWMA010000294.1, forward strand.
TCAAAAGCTTCGTCAATAGTGCAATCGATGGCTTCGGCCTTTCGGAATTCTATATGGCCTTTGGTTGTGTCGAAATGGGAGTTTCCCGGAACAACATTTCCTTCTTTAACCAGGACGCTGAAAAGCACATTTTCGGCAGCGCGACCCTGGTGGGTTGGGAGGAAATAATCGAAACCCAGTAAATCCTTTATTGCTGATTTCAGCTTGTAATAAGATGAAGCCCCGGCATAACTTTCGTCGCCCAGCATCATTTCGCTCCATTGCCTGTCGCTCATGGCGCCGGTGCCCGAATCGGTTAGCAGGTCAATAAAAACCTGGTCGCTTCGAAGATTGAATAAGTTGTAACCGGCTTCTTTTATCCATTGTTCACGCTCTTCGCGTGTACTGCAGCGGATGGACTCCACCATTTTTATCCTGTAAGGTTCTGCAAAAGGTAATTCCATGGTATTAATCTTTAGAAAAAATAAAAAATACGAAAGTAAATGAGCTAAACGAATAGACTCACGAACTCGTCGCGTCTTTTTATATTTCTGAAAATCAACTTTTTAACCTTTAACATGATTCTGAAAGGGGAATTACATTAATTGTGAGATGTCAAATATACATTATTTTGTTACGAAACATTAAAAAGCGAACTTTGTGGAAGAAAATTTATCTTGAAGTAGGGAGTCGGAAGTCCGGAGTCGGAAGTCGGAAGCTGGGAATTGGGAATTGGAGATGAATGCGATGCGTGGTAGCAACTCATCTGATTTTGAACCATGTTATTGAAAGAAGCATAATACCAAATAACTGAAAAGAAAGCCTTAAAAGATCGCGCAAGCAATAGTCCGGGATCTCCAGACCTCCGTCTCCCGTCTTCCAGCCATTTTTTACCCTTACTCTAATAAACATACTGAACCCAAAGAACTGCATTATGTTAAAACAATTCCTTTTCTCTGCATCATGTTTTTTGTTGATCATGACATCTGTTTCGTGTGTTTCGGGGCAACAACATAAATTTATGGAATTCGAAAATTCAAAAGTTTATCCTTCTGTGGCCTGCACTGCGGATACGAATACAAGCTATGCCTTGTTCTTGCCGCCTCAATACGAAAAAAGCAAACCATGCCCGATTCTTATTATTTTCGATCCTTCAGGCAGCGGGCTTCTGCCAGTGAACCTGTTTAATGCTGAAGCTGCAAAAAACGGATTTATCATTGCCGGCTCAAATAATTCAAGAAACGGGATGGCTTTTGAACAAACCAATGCAATTTACCACAAAATGCTTGCTGACATTACAGCAAGGTTCAATATTGAAAAGAAAGCTGTTTACCTCGCTGGATTTTCAGGTGGTTCGCGGGTTGCTGCTTCCATAGCCATAACCGAAGGTGGAATAGCCGGTATCATTGGCTGCAGCGCAGGTTTGCCGGATATAAAGCAGAATCCAGTCGGTCCATTCAGCTACCTGGCTGTCACGGGAACACAGGATTTTAATTATTACGAAATGCAGCAGCTTGACGAATCGCTCGAATCTGCTAAATATCAGCATCATTTGCTGGTATTCGACGGCAAACATCAATGGCCGCCAAAAGAGATGATTCCTGATATTTTCACATGGCTCCGGTTCGATGCCATGCGCCAGCAAGCCATTCCTACCGAAAGGGCAGAAATTAACCTCTTTATCGAAAAAAATGATAAAATCGCTGAATCACTCATTGGTAAAGGACAACTTCGCGAGCGGCAGGCCATGTTTATCAAAATGTTGCATTACCTGCAGGGGCTTACTGATGTTGCTCCGCTACAGGCTGAAATCACAAAACTATCGGCTGAAAAAGAGATTATTGATTACAACAAACAGCAAAAAGAACTCTTTTACCTGGAACAGCAATTACAGCAGAAATATTTTCCTGAATTGCAGCTGAAAAACGTTGAATGGTGGACTTCCGAAACCACACAACTCCAGGCGCTGACCAAAAACCCAAGGAAACCCGATTTAAACCATGTCTATCAAAGGCTGCTTGCATTTCTGAGTATGAATTGCTATATGTACTCAAACCATGCCTTTAAAGATGGGAACATGGAATTAGCTGCACGATTTATTGAAATTTATCGTCTAGTTGATCCAACAAATGCGGAACATCGTTACATGGCAGCCAAAGTAGCTGCAATAAATCAAAATCCGGATGCTTGTTTTATTGCCCTGAATCAAGCCTTTGACCTGGGATTTAAGGATATTAACCGCCTGAAAAATGACGCAGATTTCAAGGCATACCGGGAGGATGAAAGATTTATAAGTCTTCTAAACAGGAAATAATTATGCCTGCCATTTCATAAAAGTTCCTAGTCCCAAATTCCAAGAACCAAATCCCAAGGAGGAAGATAGAATTTTATTGTTAGTGTAATATCGATTTAAAGTTCTAGGAATTTGAAACTTGAGATTTGAAACTTAAAACGCAACATTGATTAAATCCGGCAAAATATTTCATTCATGGTGTAACTTTCCCTTCCGTTGATCGTCATAGAAACAGAAAAGGAAGACACACGATGAAATTCTGAATTCTGATTAAAAATATCCGTTTACCCAACTATATGATCACCTGCTGTGGCGCAAAAACTTCAGCAGGTTTTTTTATGCCATAAATGAGATAAATATTAAGAGATTGCAATATATGATCTCTGTATTCTGTATTTTTGCACCACTTATTTATTTTGACTCCAGCTCATTTTACAATTTAATTCTTTCAATGGCCAGCCGCATTTACGCCGATCGTAAACTTGTTATAATCACAACCTTCCTGGCAATCGGGTTTATCTATCTTATCCGGTTATTTTATATTCAGGTCATCGACAGAAGTTATACCCTTTCGGCTAATAACAATGTGCTTCGTTACGTTACACAGTTCCCTGCCCGCGGACTGATTTACGACCGCAACGGTAAATTGCTTTTATACAACGAAGCAGTTTATGACCTTATGGTGATTCCCCGCCAGGTAAAAGACCTTGATACAGCCGAAATATGCCGATTACTCGATATTTCTAAAGAGGGTTTTATGGAGCGGATGAAAAGAGCACGCGATTATTCGCCTATGCTGGCATCGCCATTTGAAAAACAAATTTCAAAAGAGACATACGGCTACATTGAGGAAAAACTCTACCGCTTCAGGGGATTCTTCGTTCAGCCACGTACGCTGCGAAAATACCCCATGTCAATTGGAGCGCACCTTTTAGGGTATATTGGTGAAGTAACGCCAGCCCAGGTCGAAAAAAATGTGTATTACAAGCAAGGCGATTATATTGGCATTAGCGGAATTGAGCGTGCTTACGAAAAGGAATTGCGTGGTGTTAAAGGATTGAAGATCCGAATGGTTGATGTGTTTAACCGCGATGTAGGCAGTTTCGAAAATGGCCGTTACGATACAGCTTCGGTGATGGGCCACGATCTTTACACAGGTATAGACGCCGATTTACAGGAATACGGTGAAAAACTCATGGCTAACAAGCGTGGAAGTATTGTTGCTATTGATCCCAAAACAGGTGAAATACTTTGTTTCCTTTCAAGCCCGGGATATGATCCGAATCTTTTAGTAGGAAGAGTCCGTGGTAAAAATTTCGGTGACCTTATGAAAGACCCGGTCAAACCTTTGCTCAACCGCGCTATTATGGGGCAGTACCCGCCAGGGTCTACTTTCAAAATGGCAAATGACATGGTTGGTTTGCAAATGGGCGTTATTACGAAAGAAACGCGCTTTACCTGCCAGGGGCCAGGTTCATCGCCTATAAAATGTACCCATAACCATGTATCACCACTCGATGTTTACATGGCTATCCAGCAATCGTGTAATCCATTCCACTGGCAGGTGTTCCGGGCTATTATGAGTGATCCGAATTACGAAACCGTAAAACAGCGCTACGATGTATGGCGTAATCACCTCACAAGCATGGGATTTGGGAGGATACTGAATACTGACCTGGCATTTGAATTGAAAGGGAACCTCCCTCCTTCCTCCGTATTTGATAAAATCTACGGCAAGGACCATTGGAATGCAATGACGATACGTTCGCTGTCCATCGGGCAGGGAGAAGTTCTAACCACTCCCCTCCAACTTGTAAATTACGCTTCGATGGTAGCTAACAGGGGAATTTTTTATCCGCCTCATGTGGTTCGTTCTGTTGGAACTGATAAAACAAAATTTTCCTCGCAAAAGAATGTTGCCACTATTAATCCTGAGTATATTGATGTGGTAATCCAGGGAATGACAGAAGTATTTGCCGGGGAGCATGGAACCGCTAGGGCTTATAAAATTGACAGTATTACCATGGCAGGGAAAACCGGAACAGCGCAAACCTCCAGTGGAAAAGATAATTCGAATTTCATTGCCTTTGCCCCCGTTGAAAATCCACAGATAGCGATTTGTGTTATCGTTGAAGAAGCTGGCTTTGGTGCTACATGGGCTGCTCCTATTGCATCGTTAATGATCGAAAAATACATTAAACGCAAAGTTAAACGCAAAGAAATTGAGGATCGAATGTTAAATGCTAACCTGTTGAACAATTGAAAGAGCAAAAAGGTATATTCCGACATATCGACCGCACACTGGTGCTACTATACCTCACACTGGTTCTGATGGGATGGGTAAGTATTTACGCCGCTGTTTACAACAACGAACACTCAAGCATTCTCGATTTATCGCAATCGTATGGCAAGCAATTGCTGTGGATAGGCACGTCATTGCTGTTGGCGCTGATGATAATGCTCACCGATGCGAAATTCTTCAACGCTTTTGCATACCCGATTTATATCGGGACTGTATTGCTGCTGGTTATTGTATTATTTGCCGGTAAAGAAATAGCCGGCTCCAAATCGTGGTTTCAGATCGGGGAATTCAGAATTCAGCCGGCCGAGTTTGCCAAGTTTGCCACCAACCTTGCACTTGCTCATTTCCTCAGCGTTTTGGATTTTGACAGCCGAAAACGAAAATCACAAATTATTCCTTTGGTTATCCTGGCGGTTCCATCATTACTTATCCTTTTGCAGAATGATACAGGTTCTGCCCTGGTGTATGCAGCATTTTCATTGGTATTGTTCAGGCAGGGAATGCCTGGCAGTATTCTGCTTTTAGGCGTGGCTATAGCGATATTGGCGGTTATGACCTTATTGTTTAACCAGTATATTGTTATTGTTTTTGTGGCTGTTATGCTTATTGTTTTTGTTTTCTTTATACGGCGGACCTGGCAAAATATCGTTAAGGTGATAGGGATTTTTATTGTGGCTTCGGTCTTCGTTTTAAGTGTTGATTATGCTTTCGACAATGTGCTCGAACTTCATCAGAAAACACGTATCAACGTACTGCTGGGTAAACAAATCGACCTGAAAGGTGCCGGGTATAACGTAAATCAATCAAAGATAGCAATCGGTTCGGGTGGATTCTGGGGAAAAGGCTTCCTGAAAGGCACACAAACCAAGTTCAACTTTGTACCTGAACAAAGCACTGATTTTATTTTTTGTACCGTAGGTGAAGAGTGGGGATTTGTAGGCACAACCGTTGTTATGCTGCTGTTCATGGCGCTGATTGTGCGACTTATCATGATGGCCGAGCGACAACGCTCGGATTTCAGCCGGATTTACGGGTATGGAGTTGCCTCCATATTGTTTTTCCATTTCTTTGTAAATGTCGGTATGACAATTGGCTTAATGCCGGTAATTGGCATTCCTCTTCCATTCTTCAGTTACGGGGGCTCTTCGCTCTGGTCCTTCACCATACTGCTGTTTATTTTTATTAAACAGGATTCGAACAGGCTGCAACTGGTGTAAATTAAACCACTTCCAGTAAATTCCGTAAAAGCAGCTTTTTACAAGAAAGTTTATGCCTAACTCGCCATACTCTATACTCTATACTCTATACTATATACTCTGGCAGAGGGATTTAAATAAGTATGGGATAAAACCCTGACAGAAATATATAGAAAGGGTACAGAAAATATTCATATCGCGTTATTCATCTCACTCACATGATGAGAAGAGAAATAATATCAGGTGGTGTAACTCTGGAAAGTTGTTCAAAGAGCAACATAAAGCAGAAATAGTTCAGCAGAAATATCCGTATAAAAAAAACCGCCCCGTTTCCGGAGCGGTTTTTATACCTATCAATTCATTGTAGTTAGTAGAACATTAACCTGTGGTCTTTAATATCAGCCTTTTCCTGGAGGATATTTGAAACCATTCCTGCACGGCCCTGGAAATACATTGCCATTTGCTTTTTCTGGCTTTCAAAATCAGTAGTTGCAGGTGGATCTTTCATATTGTCAAGAACGAAAGTATAAACTCCCTGTTCGCCTTGAATCGGTCCTGTTACCTGGCCTTTTTTAGCGGAGAAAATCTGTCCGGTAACTTTTGCTTCGTGTCCGTATTTAGGGATATTAGCGCTGGCAAACGAAACATCAACCGTATCAATCTTAGCATTAGGATATAGTTGTAAAATAGCATTCAGATCTTTAGTTTTGGCAAACTGATCGTTTACTTTCTTCAAAAGGTATTCAGCTTTCTTTTCTCGGATAACCAGTGGTTTAATCTGATCTTTAATCACCTCAAGAGGAATATCTCCTTTTTCAACCTTATTTTTCAGCGCCGCAACTACATAAGTCCCGTCAATATCGAATACATTTGATACAGTGCCTTTGTCAGTTTCGGCGTTGAATGACCAGCGTACCACTTCACGGGCAGCTTTAAGACCTGGAATAGTATTATCACTTTCGGCAAGTTTTGGAGCGCTGCGTAGGTTCAGGCCTTTGTCTTTAACTGCTTTCTCAAATTTCTCCAATGAATTGTTGGCTGCAGCAAAATTGCTTGCATCATTGTATAAAGCCTCAATGGTTTTTGTTCCTGGCTCCATAGCGAAATCAACACTTGCTACCTTTATTTTGGTTGAAGGATCTTTTTTACCAACAACTTTAATAATATGGTATCCAAACTGTGTTTCTACTTTTTTAATGTCACCAATTGCACCTTTTAAAACTGCTGCATTAAATTCGGGCACCATAGCTCCGTCAGCAAACCAGCCAAGGTCGCCAAGTTTTGTTTTAGCTGCCTGGTCATCGCTTAAAGTACCGGCAATGCCTTCAAATGCTGCAGGATTCTTCTGAACAACAGTGAGGATACTGTCAGCTAACTTTGAGGCTGCTTCGCGGGTGCGGGTTGCGGTTTTAACAGGAGTGCCTGCATACGAAATCAGGATATGGCTGGCGCGGAGTGAATCAGGTTTAGCCTGGCGATCCACCACTTTGAAAATCCTGAACATACCGTTATCTTCAATTGGTTGAAATACCTGTCCGATTGGAGCATTGAAAAGCATTGAATCAATGTTGGGAGAGAATTTCCCGCGACGGTGCCACGTGCTGTCGTACCGGTTATCAGAAGTTGAATTAACGAAACCTGCAACATCGGTAGCAACCAGGAATTCATCATACGCTTTTTGAATATTCGATTTCAACAAGGTCATGTCTTCTGCCGACATTTTAGGTTCGAACAAAACATAGTCGATATCACGTACAGGTTTATCCTGAGTGAATCTGAACTTGTTTTCGGTATAATATTTTTCGTAATCGGCATCTGTTACTTTTGCAGCGCTGTCCGAAACGTTTTGATAAGGAATACCGGCAATACGCACCTGGGCCATAGCATTCTGCTCGTTGTAGTTGCGTTTTGCAAAAGCAGTAGGAACATAAAATGCTTTGGTAATCAAATTATTGTATTTTGTTGATTGCCTGTCGTTTTTAATGTATTTTTCCATCTGCAGGTAACGCTGTTTGTTTTCAGGGGTTACCATTTCAGGATTATCCAGGTTCTGGAGGAAAGTATTTATCGCTTTAGGATCAAACTTGCCGGTTTTAGGATCAGTAAAGCTTTGCACAATAACCTGGTGTGGATTTTTACCACGTATCAGGTCATCAAGTTCTTCGACTGAAACGGAAACGCCAAGCAGTTCATATTGCTTGTTCATTACAATTTCGTTTGTCATCTGCTGCCAGGTCTGCTGACGGATCTGGTAGTTTTCTTCAGCCGTAAGATTTTCCTTGCCACTGTTATTTTTCTGCATTTCGCTGTTTTCATCAACACGCTTGTTGAATTCAGTAATTGCAATTTTTTCACCTGCAACAATTCCTATTGTATTGGTTTGTTTTCCCTTCTTGCGCTGAAAATCGCTGAGCACAAAAAGAAGCAGTGCAACCCCAATAATAGCTACAAGTAACCAGTAATGTTTTCGTATTTCGCCAATAATTGCCATCTGTATGTAATTTAATAGATTTCGTAAAAAGAGGTGCAAATTTACAATAATTCCTCAGTTGGAAAAATATTTTTTCATTCTTCTCTCCGTATTTGAAAAATGAAAGCATTTATAAATGAAAGCATTAAAGAATAGGCACTCCAAACATGATATTGAGCTGGAAAATATAAAATCGGGATAGTAAAAATTGGGGATTGCAGATTGGGTAATTGAGATTGAATAAAGCAGGTCAGATTTAGGATGTACTTTAAAATTCCAAAACGATTCAGAAACTATTTTATTTTATATCAATAAAAAGAAAAGATACCTCATAAATCCGAAATCAGAAATCAGAAATCAGAAATTCCTTTACCCTTCAATCTTCATCATCACTTTATCAATCCTGCTGCCTGTTGCTTCGAGGATGGTAAATGTAAACCTGTCAATCTGAATTTGTTCGCGGATTTCGGGAATGCTTTGGTGGTGATTCAGAATAAGTCCGGCAAGGGTTTCATATTCATCCGACTGAGGCAGGATCAGTAAATACTCCTGGTTAAGGTAATCGATTTCGAGACGACCTGCCAGTATGAATTCGGTTTCGCTGATTTTTTTTACCAGCAATTCTTCCACATCAAATTCATCTTCAATTTCTCCGAATATTTCTTCAATCAGATCCTCTACCGTAACCATTCCTGCGGTTCCGCCGAATTCGTCTACTACCACGGCAACGCTTTTGCGCTGGCTTATCATCATATCAAGCACTTTGCTTGCTGCAATAGTTTCGGGAACAATAATTACCGGTCGCACAACGGTACTGATATCTGCGGGCTTTCCGAAAAGGTCGTATAAATGAACGTATCCCGTGAGATTATCAATGCTTTGTTTGTATACCGGTATTTTCGAATGCTGCGTTTCTATAAACAGGGAATGCAACTCTTCAATTTTAATGCTGTCATCAACGGCTATAATTTCGTTCCGTGGCACCATACATTCACGAACTTTGGTTGAATGAAAGTCGCGGACATTTTGTATCATTTGCATTTCAGTAGCTTCATCCACCTGTGCGGCGGCAGGATTATAAAAATCACGTATATACTCATCAAAATCAATAGCAGTAAACTGGTACCTGACGGCTCCTGTTTTCATCCCGAAAATATACCTGAGTATCAATTCGGACAATCCCAGGAAAAAATACATAAACGGATAAAGTATCAGGTAAACCAGGTAAACAGGCATCGCAAACGTATTCAGTAAGCCGTTAGGGTTGAGCCTGAACAGTATTTTGGGCAAAAATTCGGCTGTGATCAGTATCAGCAGTGTTGAAAGTATGGTTTGGAAAACCAGGATAATACTATCGGAAGCCAGTGGCGTAGGAAGCGAAATTTGAAGAACAGGGCCAAGTATAGCAGCAGCGGCTATACCATAAATAACCAGCGAAATGTTGTTGCCGATAAGCATGGCACCAATAAACCGTGAAGGATGATGAACAAAACCGGATACAAGCCTGGCCGATAATAATCCTTTACCTTTTTCGAGTTCAATGCGGAGCTTGTTGGAACTTACAAATGCTATTTCCATCCCCGAGAAAAAGGCAGAAGATGCAAGCGTAATAGCTATAATCACATAATTGTTCATCGGGTTTCGGCAAAAAAATTTCAGGTTGTTGATTCTGAATACGAAATAACTGAAATTCAGTAATTGCTTGCATTTCTCCGGATTGAATCAAACACGTGGATTACAAACAATTTGTCAAAGATAAGAAACCTTTATTGATTATTTGTTTTCTACTACATCAACTGTAGTTGAAACATTTTTAATAACCCAGTTGGAGAATAACTCATCCGATTCCATACCTTTTCCCAGTGTAATTTTGCCAGGCTGCGTAATTTTTATAAAATCGTTGGTCGAAACTTTTTTAAGCAGCCTGTTGTATGAAATGCTCTCTGTATTGAGTTGTTCCTGTTTCTGGAAATTACGCACTACTACATTACCATGGGCTTCCATAGTTTGTTTGTTATCCCAGCTGATGCCGTAGTTGGCTGTAATTTCACTTTTAGGCTGCATAATAGAATCGTAAAACACGATTTTCAACCCATTCGGAAATTCGGTAAATGCTTCTTCTTTCTGAAAACTGATCATTTTGGGCGCAGTAAGTTCCATGGTAAGTTTGCCCAGCTCTGTCTGCTTCACATTTACATTGGTGATAGCTACATCGGGAATTGAATCTTTCGACGAAAGCTTCACTACGGTCGACATATCATTTTCGCACGAAAAAAGCATAGCTGCCAAAAAGAAGACAAGCGTGCTGAATATACTTCTGAATTTGAATATTGCAGAAAATTTACTGCTCATCTTTACTTTAATAAAATATGACTTAGTATAGAAATCCTAGTTAAACTTACGTTTCAGGAACCATCGTTCCTGTAACGCAGTTCCTACGGTAAACTTCACGTAGGTTTCCTTTATCAGTTCGTTTGCAGTGGTTCCTTGCTGTCCGAGTTCAACAGCAATATTCATAGTTGATCTTGACTTTTTCATCGGTAAACCGACTCCAAAACTTATGCCTATATCATTAATTCGGGTTTGCTTAATCTCGAGATAACTCTGTTCAAACCTGAATCCGGCACGATAATTTATGCGTTCGTAATATTTTCCCATATCAACTGCTGAAGGCTTAAACTGACCTCCCAGTGAAATCCGCAGATTATCCTTCATCCCTGGATTATTCCCCAGGTAGCGAAATTCACTCCATTTCTGCCAGTTAATATCTGCCGTAGCAAACCAACGGTTGTTGCTTCCAACCATAAATCCGGCTCCGAAAGAGGTGGGTAAAGTTACTAAGCCCTTGTTGCCACTTTCGATACTTATAGTATCTCTTACTTTTTCAAGATTATTTGTGTAGTCCCATTTATAGCTATAGGCAATCTTTTCGGCTGTGCCGTCGACCGATTGTTTCGGATTATACGTCATACCAAACTGTAGAAACCTGCCTTCCTTCATATCAATACGGTACATGAGGCCGAAGTCGAAGTTCACTTTAGTTAACCTGGCTGTACTTCTCTCCATGGTATTGAAATAGCTGGCAGAGTCAGGGAATGTCAATGCACGTTCTTTAACAATATTTCCAAAAAGGTAGGCCATATTGATACCTATCGATAAATTCTTAACCGGCGAAAATCCGCTTCCGAAATAGGCTTTATTGAGTCCGCCGCTTCCTTTGTAAACGCTGACCATATTCCCGATATTTTCAACAACTTGGCTTCCCTGCATTTCAAAACCTACCTGTGAATACGGCATGATTCCAAGGCTGGCTCTCCACCATTTTGTAACCGGGAAACCGAAATAAAGGTTTGACAGTGTACCAAACCTGGTTTTTTGTGATTCATCAACTGTTTTAAGTGTTCCTGAACGAACGTTAAAAGCACCATCGAACACAAAACTATTGGTATCGAATGACATGTATGAAGCCGGGTTGACAGGATTAATGAAAAACGGACTACTGAATGCTGTAGCGGCTCCGCCCACTGCCATGTTCATCTGGCTGCTGACACCATATAAATTACCAATCCCAAAAAGCGAATACGGGGAAGAGATTTTAACCTGTGCTGTTGCCACAAAAGCAAAAGAAAAAAAGGCTACAGCCAGTAAAAATTTACGAAAAACTTTATTGTGTTTCAATGTTGAAATCGAGTATTAGGTTTAACCCCTCAAGAACCAGGTTGGGGGCTGCAAAGGTCTTAATTTTTAATCTTTTATCAAAATAATTATGATCACCGCCTGTAATGATGATTTTAACGTCAGGATATAAATTCCGGTATTGCTGTATGATCCCTTCCATTTCAGCAACTGTGCCGTTCAATACTCCCGAAAAGATGCTGCTTGAAGTATCATCACCAATCAGTTTTGCATCACCATAAAATTCGAGTAATGGCAAGCGATCGGTGTATGTATTCAAAGCTTTGTAACGCATAGCTATTCCGGGTGATATGGAACCTCCCAGGTATTCGCCTGAAGCTGTAACAAAATCATAAGTTATGGCTGTTCCGGCATCAATAACAAGAATATCGTTTGCCGGTATCAGTTGTCGTGCGCCAACCACTCCAGCCAGCCTGTCCTTGCCTAATGTTTCGGGAGTACAATATTTATTAACGACAGGAACTGATGTAAATTGACCAAACAAAAAAGTAGTATAGCGCTGTTGGAGGTAGGCATCAATTTCGGGTGAATATTCCTTCACTGAGGACAGTATTGCATTTTTAATGAATGAGTTAGACTCACAGAATTGTATGATATTTTTTTCATCAATACCCTCAAAGCTCGAAAATGCAACCATCTCCCGGCCTTGAAACAGAGCGAGTTTGGTACGTGTATTCCCGGTATCGATTATTAAATTCATTGCTTCCGGTTTAATAAAAACGGCAAATCTTTGAAAGACAAAATTAGAAAAAGCAATAACCCCTTTTTACATGCCGGGAGTTTATACCTTTGCAATTGTGAATTTTTAACAGGAAACCTTTATTCTATTGCAGTCATTCTTACTGTTAATCTGTTAATTTTGAAGCGGAAATAAAATCTAAAACACTCATTACAGAATGAAACGAAACATCACTCTTACTTTAATTATCGGGCTTTTAAGCCTGGGCTTATCGGCACAACAAGCGGTAAAAATATATAACCCGGATGCGGATGCAAAAAAAGATATCGCTTCGGCTGTTGCTAAAGCTTCTGCCGAAGGGAAACATGTTTTCCTACAAATTGGAGGAAACTGGTGTCCCTGGTGTGTGCGATTTCACAAAATGGTAGCCGAAGATATGAAACTGGACAGCCTGGTGAAAGCAAATTATGAAGTAGTGGAAGTGAATTACAGCAAGGAAAACAATAACCACGAAATATTGGCAACACTTGGTTTTCCTCAGCGGTTCGGCTTCCCGGTTTTTGTTATTCTTGATGGAACAGGTAAAGTAATTCACACCCAGGATAGCGGCTACCTTGAACAGGATAAAGGCTATAGCCAGGAAAAATTGGAGCGCATGTTTCTCAATTGGTCAGCTTTTACGATGAAAGAAGCTGCAGTGAAATACGGGAAGTAAGGTTTTGAAATGGCGGATGTTTAATGGCGGATGTTGGTGTTAGAATTATACTGAACACTATCCTTCAACCCCCAATCCCTTCGTCTCTCAGTCTCCCTGTCCCTCAGTCTCCCTGTCTCAAAGTCTCCACCCACTTTCATCATACTTTTGCCGTTCATTTCTAAAAAATCAATTCTCTTTTAATTAAAATACCCAAAACACCAAATGGAAAATAACCGCCGATCTTATATTTATTTGCCTATTGCTTTTGCGCTTGTACTTGTTGTCGGAATTCTGGCAGGGTTTTACATGATGCGAAGCTCATTTATCCAGAATCACCTGCTTTTAAATGGCATGAAGGGCCAAAATACACTCAGCGAACTTATCCGGTTTATCGACAATAATTATGTTGACAGCGTTGACACCAAGAAACTGAACGATGAAGCCATAACCGGGATGTTATTGAGCCTCGACCCGCATTCGGTATATATTCCTGCTTCCGATTTTGCCGAGGCAAATGATCCGCTTATGGGCAATTTCGAAGGAATAGGAATTCAATTCAAGATTGAGCGCGATACGGTGATGGTGATCAACACAATTCCCGGCGGGCCATCAGAAAAAGTAGGTTTACTAGCCGGCGACCGGATTGTGAAAGTTGATGGTAAAAACATTGCTGGCATTAAACTGGAGAACGATAAAGTCATGAAACTCCTTAAAGGTCCGAAAAACACGAAGGTTACGGTCAGTATTTTCAGAAGAGGTTTGAAAAAAATGAACGATTTTACTATTACCCGTGGCGTTATTCCAACCTGGAGCATCGATATTTCGTATGCTGTAAATGCTGAAGTCGGATATATAAAACTCAGCAAATTCAGTGCTACTACAGGCGACGAACTGCACGAAGCACTTACCGGGTTGAGAGCAAAAGGAATCCGCAAACTTATTCTCGACCTTCGGGGTAATTCCGGTGGTTATCTCCAGGAAGCTATCGCGGTAGCCGATGAGTTTTTACCTGATAATAAACTGATCGTATACACACAAGGACTGCACCGTCCGAAACAAATTGCCAAATCAACTGCCGACGGGCTCTGGGAAGATTTACCTGTGACAGTACTTATTGATGAAGGATCCGCTTCGGCAAGCGAAATTGTAGCTGGAGCATTACAGGACAATGATCGTGGAACTATTATCGGAAGGCGCTCGTTCGGCAAAGGGCTTGTACAGGAACAAATCGGCCTCAGCGACGGATCGGCACTCCGGCTTACCGTGGCTCGGTATTACACTCCAACAGGCCGTAGCATTCAGAAACCTTATACCAAAGGAGCTGAAGAGTATTATATGGAATATTACCACCGCATGACCGATGGCGAACTTGACAATGCAGATAGCATCAAACTGAATGATTCCCTGAAATTTAAAACCCCTGGAGGAAAAACAGTTTATGGCGGGGGCGGGATTATGCCCGATATTTTTGTTCCTGTAGAGCGGACTGCAGCATTGAAATTTTATAACGAATCGGTAAATAAAGGAATTCTATACCAGTTTGCTTTTGATTATACGGATGGAAACCGATCAAAGTTCAGTTCCTACAAAGATGCAACACAGTTCGACAAAACATTCAATATCAATAGTGGGATGTATAGCGAATACATTGCTTATGCAGAAAAGAACGGCATAAAATATTCACCAGCCGAAACAGCTGCATCACAATTGAAAATAAATGAGCTGATGAAAAGTTATATTGCCAGGAATCTTTATGATGCTAAAGGATTCTACCCCATTTACCTGCGCACAGATAAAACTTTCGTTAAAGCTATTGAGGAATTTGCAAAGAAATAAATGAAGCCTGGCCGACAAGCCTTTTACTTACTGAAAACTTTTTTATTTAACCCGGAAAACCTGCCTTACAGCGGGTTTTCTTTTTTATTACCGCTAGTTTTTTCAAAATTTATTGGCTGATTCCCTTTAGTTTTAATTAATCCTTATCCAGAAGAATACGGATCAGGAATGTAACCATCTGCCCGTTTATTAAAATCTGTTTTAATCCTAATAAACCAAATCAGGTCTGACTAAAAATAAATTCCTTACTTTAGCCCTTCAAATTTGGCTGATAATCCAATTTCGATAAATCCTGGCCTCAAATAATTTCCTTTGCCATCATCAGAACCATAAACATTATGTCAAAACCAACAACTTTCAAAGTCTACCGCTTTCGCTGGACCATCCTGAGTATTTATATGTTTTTAGTTGCTGTGAACCAGATGCTCTGGATCACTTTTGCGCCTATTACCAGCGACGCAACAAAGTATTACGGCGTTTCGGATCTGTGGATAGGAATCCTTTCGATGTGTTTTATGATCGTTTTTGTTGTGTTCTCTATTCCCGCCTCATGGATTATAGATAAATACGGTATCCGCATTGGTGTTGGAATAGGTGCTGCTTTTACAGGAATATTCGGGCTGATGCGTGGATTTGTCACCACCAATTTTGAACTTCTATTGATTGCCCAGGTAGGTATTGCAATCGGGCAGCCGTTTATTCTGAATGCAATTACAAAATTTGCGGCCCGTTGGTTTCCCATTGCAGAACGCGCTACAGCTGCAGGGCTTGGAACACTGGCAATGTATGTTGGAATTCTGGCCGGCATGATAGTTACACCACACCTTATAATTGGTTCGGGAATTAGCGGCATGCTTTATATTTATGGTATAGTTGCAATGGCTGCTGCAGTGGTTTTCGTTATATTTGCGAAGGAAGGCCCTCCAACGGCGCCTTGCCGTCCCGACCAAGAGGAGCGCTCGCTGGTTTATGATGGCATTAAAAATATTTTCAAGGTCAGAGACTTTAACTGGCTGTTATTTATCTTTTTTATAGGATTAGGCGTTTTTAACAGTGTTACCACATGGATTGAAAACATTCTGAATCCGCGTGGTTTTTCGAACCTCCAGGCCGGGATTACAGGTGGGCTTATGATTGCAGGAGGAATTCTTGGTGCATTAATTATCCCTATCCTTTCGGACCATTACCGCAAAAGAACTCCATTTATAATATTGGCTTTGGCAGGAGCTACAATCAGCCTTGTTGGAATTACATTTGCCACTTCATACTGGCTGCTGCTGGTTTCAGGAGCCGGGCTTGGTTTCTTTTTGCTGAGTTCTGGTCCGATTGGATTCCAGTATGGTGCCGAAATTACTTATCCAACCTCCGAAGGCACTTCTAACGGCATGATGCTGCTGATGGGACAGATTTCCGGGATCGCTTTTATTTTCGCCATGGACATCTTCAAATCACCGAAAACCGGCTCAATGACTCTCCCTCTAATGGTGCTTATTGGCCTGATGGCAATTGGTATACTTGTGTCGACACAATTAAAAGAATCGTCGCTGATGAGCAAGGAAAATGTTCATAAAGCTGCCTGATTACACGCGAATGTTATTACCCATACCCACATTCACCTAAATTGAAATTATGGACGATGCCCGTAAGACTATACTCACCAAAATTACTTCGGGAACTATTTTCTTCCTGTCTTTTTCAATTCTTCAGGTTACACAGTTATTTGCACAAAATGAAATCCCGGATTCCCTTGTAAAAGAACGTATTAATTACATTCAGAATATGCTGAATCAGGGAAAACCTGCTGCAAATTTGTGGTGGAATGGCTGGCTTTACGGCTATAGCGCAGCAACAGTGGTGCAAGGTGCTGTTTTCCTGAGCAATGAACAGTTAAAGAATCGTCAGGATATGGCACTTGGTGCTGCAACTACGTTAGTTGGCGCTGTAGGACAATTAATTATGCCTATGATTCCGGCTAAAGCACCTGGTAAAATTGCCTTTTTGCCTGGCCAAACTCCTGAAGAACGGATTAATAAACTCAATAAGGCAGAAGAATTATTTGAAGCGAGTGCTTTAAGAGAAAAAGACGGCAGATCCTGGAAAATGCATGTCGCATCGAGTGCTGTAAATCTCAGCAGTGGATTGGTAACCTGGCTGGGATTCGACCGTACAATCCAGGCAGGACTAGTCAACTTTGCCATTAATGAAGCCATCACCGAAGCTCAGATCTGGACTCAGCCTACCAGGGCAATTAAAGACTATAAAAACTACTGCGAAAAATATAAAAGCGGCCTGCCCTCATCAATGTCTACACCAAAGTCCCAATTGTTTGTGAGTGCATTCCCGGGTGGATTAACAATACGGTTCGTATTTTAAAATCTGCCAAAAAACCATTGAATCGCCAAAACCATTTTTATTAAGGTTTGTTGTATGGTAATTAGAAATCAATAATTTACACCATGACCATAGAAACTGGAACCAAAGAAAATCCCTGGAAATTAAAAACTCCTCCCGGAACATCGGAATACCAGATGTACAAATCCGAAAAAGACGGCAAAGAAATATTGGTCTGCACAGTTGGCACCACGATATTGCATTACGATTACCGGTGCCTTTCCGATTTGCACGACATGCTTAAGAAACACAATGACTGGTTGGACCTTGGCAGTGCCGATGAACAAAAACCAGCCAAAGACGGAACTGTTGAAGCCTGGGGTCGTTCACCCGAAAATCCGGTTGGTGGCTGGTATGGTTTGAAAAAAGGATTTCGCGGACGATTTGGCATGTACATTCCTCCTTTGATGGAATTGCTAGGGCTTGCAGAGGTAGAACACAATCCTAAAAATAACCGGATGAAAGCAATTTAAATTGATTATTCATGGCATACGACGAACAATTAGCAGATCGTATCAGGGAAATCCTGGTTGATCAATCCGTGACAGAAGAAAAGCAAATGATGGGCGGATTGGCTTTTATGGTCAACAATAAAATGTGTGTCGGGGTAATAAAGAATGACATGATGGCTCGTATCGATCCTGATGTTTACAATGAAGCGCTCGAAAAACACGGTTGCCGCCCGATGGATTTTACTCACAAAACGATGAAAGGCTGGGTATTTATAAGTCCTGAAGGTATTGATAACGTTAAAAACCTTGAATATTGGATCGGACTTGCTCTCGAATTTAATGTTAAAGCTAAAGTTTCGAAAAATAAAATCCAGAAACCATGAAACCCTTTTACCGTAACATTGCTTTTATAGCAGTTCTTCTGTTAATGAGTATTGGCAACTATTTCAGAATGTCTTCAGGCGCTGCAAACATTCGTACTGTCGATTTTATATCCATTTTTGCAATCGGCGCATTAGCCGGATTACTTATCGGACTTGTGGTATCTCCTAAGCGGTCAGAATAAGACAGGTTCTTCAATTCAAATAACTTTTCTTAGTTCGGAGGATTTAAATCTCATGCATTTCTTTTTATGTACCTTCGCAAAAGAGTTAACAAAGCCGGCTATTGTTCTTTTTATTCAGGCCAATATTCTATTCAAATGGCTTAAAATCAGAAAACCTATTTTATCATGCAACTCAGCGAAAAAACAAATGAGTTTATGCTTTCCGTGCAAAGCAGCCTGGCAGACAATACGTTCGTAAAATTATCATTAGGCAATTATAAAGGTAAGGAAGAGAATCTAAAAAACATTTATGCAAAACGAATTGCCATTAAAGGCGAAGAAAAACTAAGCTTTACCTACCGGTATAAAACCCGCGATGTTGTTAAAAACTACCCATTTGAGCAGGGCATCCAAAAAACTCATGATTTCCTGAACCAGAAATTTTATGTGGCAACATTGTTTACCACAGTTTTCGATTTGAATTTTGAAAATCTGCACGACAGGAAATACATACTCCGTAAAAATGCTCCAACCATTTTAACTGTCCCTTCAGCCGATCACGACAGGAATAAAAACCGCCTGATCACTTCGAATGAAAAACCGTATTTAACTGAGTTGAAGATTACAGATGAAACCGGTAAAGTTCTTGCCAATTCGCAGGATAAATACAAGCAGATCAACCATTATATTGAAATCCTTAGCACACTTATCAAAGAAATTCCTCCAAGGGAAATAGTAAAAGTAGTTGATATGGGCTCAGGTAAAGGCTATCTCACTTTTGCACTCTACGACTATCTGTCTAATGTTCTGAAAATAAAATCAGAAGTTACCGGTGTCGAATTCCGCCCTGAATTGGTAGAGCTATGCAATAAAATTGCTAAAAACACCGGGTTTACAAATTTGGGTTTCGAACAGGGAACGATTGAAAATTACAAAAGCTCTGAAACCAATATCCTGATTGCTTTGCATGCCTGCGATACCGCTACTGACGAAGCAATTTATAAAGGAATAACTTCACAAGCCGATTTAATAGTTGTGGCTCCGTGCTGCCACAAACAGATCAGGCGTCAGATGGAAGCAGGCAAAGCCGGAAACGATTTGAATTTCCTAACCAAATACGGTATTTTCTTGGAACGGCAGGCTGAAATGGTAACAGATGGAATCCGCGCCCTGATTCTGGAATATTTTGGCTACAAAACCAAAGTTTTTGAGTTTATCTCTGACGCACATACCCCTAAAAATGTGATGATTGTAGGAATAAAGAATCAGAAGATATTACCTAAGGATGAGAAGATTTTACAGAAGATTAAAGAATCGAAAGCCTATTTCGGAATTAAATACCATCACCTGGAAAAACTGATGGACATTTTGTAAACACTAACCTGATTTTTTACCTGTACATCCTGATTTGCGTTGAAAGCTTTTGGTTTCATTATTCATTCAAATATTCTGATTTCTCTGGCAGCGCTTGCACTAACGTTGGCAACTCAGGTTCAACTTGGTATGAAACCAGAATTGAATGCATATTTAGCAGTTATTTTCCTAGCAACTTTGTTCGATTATAATCTGCATCGGTATATTACTATTTATAAGAATCCTGCAGCCATTAAAAATGACAAGTTAAAATGGGCAGCGGCACATCTGTCGGTTTTTATACTCCTTATCATTTCATCTTTCACCGGACTGGTATTTGTTTTGTTTTTCGTTAAGGTTGAGAGCCTGTACCTTCTGGTACCACTGGCTTTGCTTTCATTTCTTTATTCGTTTCCGGTAAAACAAAAGCACCACTTCCGGTTGCTGAAAATTACAGGAATGAAAACATTTCTTATTGCTTTTGTCTGGAGCAGTGCAACGGTATTTATTCCTGTAATTTGTGGAAATCGATCTTTCGAGTACTGGCAGATCATGGTTCTTTTCGCTGAGCGTTTTACCTATATTTTTGGTATCGCCATTCCGTTTGATATCCGTGATATGGAGGCCGATACGCTTTCATTACTGAATACTATTCCAATTAAGTTTGGAGAAAGTAATGCACTCAAAATTTCGAACAGTGCCTTGCTCTTATCATTATCCATTGCCGCCTTCCATTATGTTAACATAAATATGCTTTTTGTTCTTTCGGCTTACCTGTTTTCGATTGTCAGCACGTATTTTTTTATCAATAACAAGGCACTTAGAAATATGACTTTTTATTATCACGGGATATTGGATGGAAGTATTTTATTACATGGAATTATGATTTTCCTGAGCTTTTATTTAACTTTATAATCTGAATTGAATACAACAGAATTCAGTTTTTCCCACATTATGGTCACAAGCATATTTACAAACAAAGCTGAAATTCCGAATGACTTTGTGCTTAGTGAAGCATTAGGCGAATTATTAGGAGCATGGATGAACTTACGGGAATATGTTTTCGAGAATTACCCAAAAGCAACACAAGAATGGAATCTCCCTGGACAAAAGTATAGCTGGAGTTTCAGAATAAAGGATAAAAAACGGGCAATCATCTATTTACTTCCCAGAGATAAATTCTTCCTGGTCGCTTTTGTTTTTGGTGAAAAAGCTTCAAAAGAGGCGCTGGATAGCTCTATTGCTCCCGAAATTAAAACCATTATTGAATCGGCCAGGGTATATGCCGAAGGTCGGGGATTCAGAATTGAGGTGAGAACCGAATCCATAGTTGAAGATATTAAATCACTGATTGACATTAAGTTGAAATATTAAATTGCCATGAAACTACTACCGCGCAATTATAAAAGCGTTTTCAAAACAGAGGTCGCAAAAGCGCTTCAACTTCAGACAAGTCCCGGTATTGTCACCGAACAGGATATTAAACATCTGCCTGAACCGGTTCAGAAATACCTGAGATATGTTGGTGCCATCGGGAAAGAAAAAATCCATTCGGTTAAGCTCGAATTTACCGGTGGCTTTAAGACTAATCCAAATAACAAATATGAGAAATTCATATCCATACAATATAATTTCTTTGGAAGCCCAAAGCGGTTCTTTTACATGAAAATGCCGATGATGGGCATTCCCTGCTATGGATTACATGTTTATAAAGAAGGGACTGCATCGATGAAAATTAATTTATCCTCATTGATTGAAGTAGTTGATGCCATAGGAGAAATAATGAACCAGGGTGAAACCGTTACAGTATTTAACGATCTATGCCTTATGGCTCCAGCTGCTTTGATTGATGCAGATATAAAGTGGCAAACAATCGACAAACTCATCGTAAAAGCGAATTATAAGAATGGCAAAAGCACAATCTCTGCCACATTATATTTCAATGAAGCCGGGGAACTTATAAATTTCATTTCCACTGACAGGTTTCTGTCATCTGATGGTAAAACATATTTAAACTACCCGTGGTCAACTCCGGCAATGAATTATAAAGATTTTAATGGACGAAAAGTACCTGCTTATGGCGAAACCATCTGGCAAATGCCAGAAGGTGATTTTGTTTACGGGAAATTCAACCTGAAAAGTATAGAGTATAATTGCAAATAAATCTTTCTGCCTTTAAATCTGAAATTTATATTAAATGCGGAGTATTCCACAGTTAACTTAAAAACATTTAGCTCCGGATTTCCAGGTAAACTGCCTATCTTTGTATCTCATCCCCTTACACATATGCATTGATACAAACTTTTTTATAAGAAATATTGTATCTTCGCCCATTCTTTCAAATAGAACTTTTACCAAGATATGTGGAAATTACTGGTTAGATTAATCCTTCGTAACCGTCCTGGAATTCTGATAGTTATAGGCATATTTACTATTGTTATGGCATGGCTGGGAACGGGCGTTACACTTTCGTACGACAACTCACGGATGCTTCCGCCCGACGACCCGACAGTGGTTGAATATGATTCATTTAAAAAACGTTTTGGTGAAGATGGAAGTATTCTCGTGATCGGGCTTACTAATCCTGATATTTTTAAACTAAACGAGTTTAACGCATGGTACAATCTCACCATGGACATGCAGAAGATTGATGGCGTTGAAGGTGTTATGTCTATTGCCAAAGCGGCCAACATTGTTAAAAATGACAGCCTTCGCAAATATGATTTTCTTCCTCTTGTCCCGGCAAAACCCACAACGCAGGCCGAAGCTGATTCGCTGAAAAAGAAAATTCTCTCGCAGAAATTTTATGAAGGCCTGTTATACAATCCCAAAACAAACACATACCTGCTTGCTATTACCCTCAACAAGAAAAGACTGAATGATAAGGGCCGGCTTGTTATAACCGACAACATAGTAGCACGTGCCGCTGCTTATACCGCGCAAACGGGGCACGAACTGCATTATTCGGGATTACCGTACATCCGATCAGTAATGGCCCGCAAGATTCAAAACGAACTTTTCCTTTTTATTTTTCTATCGATACTGATTGCGGCGGTTGTGCTTTTCTTCTTTTTCCGTTCGTTGAAAGTTGTTGCCAGTTCGCTTGTAGTTGTAGCAATCAGCATTATTTTTACAGTCGGATTGATCGGGTTATTTGGATTTAAGATAACAATTCTAACAGGTGTTATCCCGTCGCTAATTGTGGTTATTGCCATCGAAAACTGCATCTATATCCTCAATAAATACCACTGGGAATATCGGCAGCACGGGAATAAAATTCTTGGACTTTCGCGCGTGGTTTCGCGTATAGGCTTTGCTTCGCTTATGGTGAATACAGCCACAGCCACTGGGTTTGCAGCCTTTATACTGGTTTCAAATCAAATGTTGCGCGAATTCGGTATCATAGCTGCCATCAGCATTATGGTTGAATATGTTTTGTGTATTCTGCTGTTGCCAATAATATTCAGCTACATGGCGCCGCCCAGCGAAAAACACCTGAAACATCTTGATAACAAAATCCTAAGCATCCTGCTCGATAAAATCATATATTTCATTCAGTATAAACGCAAATGGATATTCTCCATCGCAGGAATTCTGCTGGTGGTAGGAATCATCGGAATGTTGAATATGAAGACTTCCGGCAAAGTAGTTGACGATATCAGTCATACTAACATCCTGTATAAAGATCTGAAATTTTTCGAGCACCAGTTTGGAGGTGTTATGCCTTTCGAAATATCGGTTGATACAAAAAAGAAGAAGGGTGTCATGAAGCTACCGACTATTCAAAAAATTGACGAGCTGCAGGATGTTATCCTCAAACACAAAGAATTCTCCAAACCATTGTCCATAGCGGAATTGGCCAAATTTGCCAAACAGGCTTATTTTAATGGCAACCCCGAAATGTATAGTCTGCCTAATTCGCAGGAAAAGAATTTTGTACTTTCCTATTTCCCCCGGAAAGCTGCCGGCCAAAAACATATGCTGAGCCAGTTTGTGGACAGTACCCAGCGTTATACTCGGGTAAGCTTCCAGATGGCAGATGTTAGCACCAAGGAGATGAATAGTTTACTTGACAGTATACGGCCGAAAGTGGCTGAGATATTCCCTGCCAAGGATTACACTGTACAGATCACAGGAAACAGCGTAGTTTATGCCCGTGGTACTGAGTTTTTGATAAAACATTTGTTGGAAAGTGTGCTTATTGCAATAGGGTTTATTTCATTGCTTATGGCACTCATGTTTTCGAGTGTTCGTATGATCGCAGTTTCGATGTTGCCGAATATCATTCCGCTTATCATTACCGCAGCCATTATGGGATTTACCGGTGTTCCGGTTAAGCCTTCCACCATTATTGTATTCAGCATTGCACTTGGGATTTCGGTAGATAATGCCATACAATACCTTTCGAGGTACAGGCACGAACTTAAAGTTACAGGAAACGATATTGGCCGCTCAACCATTAATGCTTTGCGCGAAGCCGGATTCAGTATGATTTATACATCAATCGTTCTGGTACTTGGATTCAGTGTTTTCATGGTTTCCAGTTTCGGAGGCACACAGGCACTCGGAATGCTGGTTTCCACCACTTTGTTTATTGCCATGTTTTTCAATATTATGGTACTGCCTTCGATGTTGCTTGTTCTTGATAAATTTGCAATAACCAAAGCATTTAAAGGAGAACAGATTATTGAGATCTATGATGGCGATGAAGATGAAAGCGGAAATCATAACGGTAATCACAACGGCAATAAACATAATCATTAATAGCATCGCAGAAACTTTTAATACATCTTAAAGAAATTTAAACCTATTAATTCTTTTCCCATGAAAGGCATAATCCTAGCCGGTGGTTCCGGTACCCGTTTACACCCACTTACCCTGGCAGTAAGCAAGCAGTTGATGCCAATCTACGACAAGCCGATGATCTATTATCCTTTGTCTGTACTCATGATGGCTGGTATCCGCGAAATACTAATTATCAGCACACCATACGATTTACCAAACTTCGAAAAGCTCTTGGGTGATGGTTCCGAACTGGGTTGTAATTTCGTGTATGCTGAACAGGCTATTCCCAATGGACTGGCCCAGGCTTTTGTAATTGGTGAAAAGTTTATTGGCAAGGAAAAAGTAGCGCTTATTCTGGGCGACAATATTTTTTATGGCACTGGTTTGCAGGGATTGATTCAAGAGAATAATGATCCTGACGGCGGAGTTGTATACGCCTATCATGTTTCAGATCCTGAGCGGTATGGTGTTGTAGAATTCGATCAGAATCAAAAAGCAATTTCGATTGAAGAAAAACCGAAACAACCCAAATCAAATTACGCAGTTCCCGGACTTTATTTTTACGATAACAGCGTGGTTGAGGTTGCTAAAAATATCAAACCAAGTCCACGCGGCGAATATGAAATCACTGATGTTAATCGATATTATCTCGAAAAGGGAAAACTCAAGGTTGGAATTTTGAGTCGTGGAACAGCCTGGCTCGACACCGGCACGTTTGCTTCGCTGATACAAGCATCGCAATTTGTTCAAGTGATAGAAGAACGCCAGGGTTTGAAAATCGGCTGTATCGAAGAACTTGCTTACCGCAATGGATTTATTAACAGGGCTCAGCTTGAAAAAATTGCCGCGCCACTGCTCAAAAGCGGCTATGGTGATTACCTGATGAATCTGCCCGAAAAGGAATAAACAAACGATAATGAACCCAATTCAGGATCTTCAGCTCCGTATAGATGAAGCCTTTAGCGCGATCCGGTTTCCTTCGGCTCCTGCTGATCTTTACAACCCGATTACATACACTCTAGGACTCGGAGGCAAACGTCTTCGACCTCTGCTTGTACTTGCATCATGCCAGATGTTTGGTGGAGAAATCGCCGACGCCATTAATCCGGCTATCGGCATTGAGCTGTTCCATAATTTCACCTTACTCCACGACGATATAATGGACGAAGCTCCATTAAGGCGTGGAAAAGAAACTGTGTATAAAAAATGGAATTCAAATGTTGCCATCTTAGCCGGTGACACCATGTTTGCCGTTGCAAACAAATATATGCTGCGCACCCGGCCACAGGCTATTTCACAGGTTGTTGAACTGTTTAACCAAACTGCCATCGAAGTTTGCGAAGGCCAGCAATATGATATGGATTATGAGAAACAGCAGAATGTTTCAATTCCTGATTATATTGAAATGATACGATTGAAAACAGCCGTATTATTAGCTGCCAGCCTTAAAACAGGCGCAATTATTGCCGGTGCCGTTGCCGTGGATTCCAATCATATTTATGATTTCGGTATTAACATTGGCCTGGCTTTCCAGATTAAAGATGACCTGCTTGATGTGTATGGTGACCAGGAAAAATTCGGGAAAGTTAGCGGAGGAGATATTATCGCTGGGAAGAAGACCTATTTATACCTCAAAGCGCTGGAATCAGCAGGATCACAGGCAGATTCTTTCCGGGGATTATATTCTTCCCACAAAATCCCAAGTTCAGAAAAAGTTTCCAGAGTGAAGGAGATTTTTAACGAGCTGAATATTGAACAACTCACCAGACAACTGATTGATGATTATTACCAGAAAGCACTTCACAATCTGTCGTGTATCAGTTTACCGGTTGAAGCAATGGAAGATTTGAGTGATTATACGGCAGGGTTGATGGAAAGGGAAAATTAGCTATTGTAGATTTCGGATTGTAGATTTCGGATTGCAAAATGAAGATCTGAAATAGGGGATTTAATCCGAAATCTGAAATCAAAAATCCGAAATCAATTTATTCCATCCCTTCTTTCTGCATTGCTTCTAATTCCTCATGAGCCTGTTCCCAAGCTTCCATTTTAAGTTCCAGTTCCTTTTTCAGTCCTTGATACTCCTGGAATAAGCGGGTGCTTTTTACTGTGTCCTTATGCGTATCAGGATCGGCCAGCAATATATCGTATCGGGCAATTTCAGTTTCTATGGCTTCTATATCCTGTTCGGCCTTTTCAACTTTCGAAGCCTGCTTACGGATTTCACGATCCAGCTGCTTGCGCTTAGCGTAGTTGAGTTTTTTGTCCGAAAGGTTTTCTCCTGCTTTTTGCTGTTCAGTCCGCTTTGCTTCCAGTTGAGCAAGATTGGCTAATTTGCGTGATTTTATAAATTCATTGATATCGCACATCCAGGTTTTGATGGTCCGGTTGCGGAATTCGAAAATTTTATCAGTCAATCCCTGCAAGAAATCGCGGTCGTGCGAAACAATGATAAGTGTTCCATCATATCGAAGCAAAGCATTTTTCAAAATATCCTTGCTAACCATATCAAGGTGGTTAGTCGGTTCATCGAGAACCAGCAAGTTAACGGGAACAAGCAGTAATTTCGCTAGGGCCAGCCTTGCTTTTTCACCACCCGAAAGCACTTTTACTTTTTTATCAATGGCATCGGCACCAAACAGGAAACTTCCCAGGATATTCCTGATTTTAGTCCGGATTTCGCCGGTTGCGACATCATCAATAGTTTCGAAAACAGTTTTTTCAGGATTAAGCAGCTCAGCCTGGTTTTGGGCATAGTACCCTATTTTCACATTATGACCCAGTTTACACAGACCTTCATGATCCAGTCCTCCGACAATAATTTTAGCAAGTGTAGTTTTCCCTTCTCCATTCCTACCGACAAAGGAAACAAAATCGCCTTTTTCAATCGCCAGGTCCAGTTTGTCCAGAACCAGTTTTTCGCCATATCGCTTGGTAAGATCCTTGCATTCAACTACTACCCTTCCGGATGAAGGAGCCGGTGGAAATAAAAAATGAATAGCTGACGAATTTGGGTCATCTACTTCTACACGCTCCATTTTATCAAGCAATTTTATGCGCGACTGAACCTGCCTTGCTTTGGAGGCTTTATACCTGAACCGCTCCACAAAACTCTCGATTTGTGCTATCTCCGACTGCTGGTTATCGAAAGCCGCTTTTTGCAGTTCCATCTGCTCCTCACGAAGCTCAACGTACCTGGAGTACCCGGCTTTGTAATCGTAAATGCGGGCATTCATTATTTCGATGGTTCGGTTGGTGACATTATCGAGGAAAGCCCTGTCGTGTGAAACCAATACTACTGAACCACTGTATGTGATCAGAAAATCTTCGAGCCATTGGATGGATTCAATATCCAGGTGATTGGTTGGCTCATCGAGAAGAATAACGTCAGGTTTTTTTAATAGGATTTTTGCCAGTTCCACCCGCATTTGCCAGCCACCGCTGAATGTACTGAGTGGCCTTTCGAATTCTATCGGCTCAAAACCCAGTCCTTTAAGCACTTTTTCGGCATCTTCCTGCATATTCTGTCCGCCAAGCAAATGGAAGCGGTCTGTGACTTCGTTCAGACGCTGGATAAGCTTCGAATAGGATTCACTTTCATAATCCGTTCGTTCCGCAAGTTCGGCAGAAAATTTATCCATCAGGTGATGCTGATGCCGGGCTTCTTCAAAGGCAGTCATAGCTTCCTGAAGTACATTCAGTTTACTGCCGGTTGCCATTTCCTGCGGCAAATAACCTACAGAACTTCCCGACGGACTTGCAACAACTCCGCCTTCGGGTTCCTGCATTCCGGCAATAATGCGCATCAGCGTAGTTTTGCCTGCACCGTTGCGCCCAACCAAGCCAATACGGTCACGGTCGCCAATCAGGAAACTCACGTTGCTGAACAGGTAATCGCCGGTAAAATGTACTGAAAGGTTGCTTACAGAAATCATAAGCGGCAAAGGTACTGCTTTTGGAGAAAAGAAAAAGGAGGCTATGTCGAGATTCCAACCTTCAGCACTTTTTCATTTAGTCTTAAGTGTTATTTGTTTAGTGTCAAATGTTTTTCATTCCTTCATTTACATTATGGCCAATGAACAAAGGCACCATATAAAAAAATGAAAAACACTCAACACTTAATAAAAAATGATAAAGTAACTGGAGAATCAACAATTCTTCACTAAAAGTTTCGGCTCCATCATATCCAAAATCGCATACTTCACTCCTTCCCGTCCTGATCCGGAATCTTTAATTCCACCGTAAGGCATATGATCAACCCTAAAAGTGGGGACATCATTTATTATTACACCACCAACCTGTAACTTGTTAAATGCCATATTCATTTCATTAATAGAATCCGTAAACACACCTGCCTGCAAACCAAACGGCCCGGTATTCACACGACTGATAGCTTCTGCAAATGAATCAACCGGTTCAATTACCACCACCGGTCCGAAAACCTCGGCTGAACAAACCTGCATAAACTCACTGGTACCTGTGATAACGGTAGGCTGCATAAAACTGCTTTCTCTTTTACCTCCAATTAGTATTCTGGCTCCACCTTTCACAGCTTCGTTTACCCAGTTTTCAACCCTGACAGCATTAGCCTCATCAATCATTATTGCCATATCAGTTGCCGGATCAATCGGATTGCCTTGTTTGAGTAGTTTTACTTTTTCGACAAACTTTGCTAAAAACAATTCGAATAAATCTTTCAGGACATAAATTCGTTGTGTATGAATACAAACCTGCCCGGAATACGCAAAGCCACCGGCAACACATTTGGCTACAACCGTTTCTATATCAGCGCCATACGAAACTATAACACCAGCATTTCCACCTAATTCCAACACTACTTTTTTATTGCCGGCATGGCTTTTCATTTTCCATCCCACTTCAGGTGAACCAGTAAAGGAAAGAAGGTTTATTCGTTCGTCAGTTACCAGTTTATTGCCGGTTTCCCGGTTCATGGGTAAAATGGAAACGGCACCTTTGGGCAAATCTGTACGATCGATGATCTGTGCCAGCATTAGAGTTGATAATGGTGTGAGGCTCGAAGGTTTCACGATTATTGAGCATCCGGCTGCAATTGCAGGAGCGATTTTATGCACAGCCAGGTTAAGCGGGAAATTAAAAGGCGCAATTCCTGCTACAATTCCAATTGGAAAATATTTTACAAATCCTTCTTTCCCGGCACCGGCTGCTGTCCAGTCGATACTGAAATACTCGGCTGGTAAACGTTTGCTTTCTTCGGCAGCAACAGTAAATGTCTGGATGGAACGATCCACTTCGGCCAACGCATATCGTATAGGTTTTCCTGATTCAAGGGTGATAAGTTCAGCAAACTGCTGACGAAGTGAAAACAACTCTTCACTTATCTGTTTGAGTATATTATATCTTAAGTATGAAGGAATACTTCGCATTTCCGCCGCTACGTTTTCTGCGGCCTTTATAGCCTGATCCAGTTCGTCATCTCCGGCCAGAAAACTAGTAGCAACTTCGCTCCCATCGTAAGGATTAGTAACACTATGCTTTGCAGAAGTTGAAATGAATTTTCCTGCACAGTATATTTTAAAAATTTGATTTGAAGACATGGCTTAAGATTTTATCGGATAAAATTACGATTGAAAATGAAACGACTGGATAGAAACAAAAAATATCAATGAATTGAGGTACGATTTACGTGGTAAGATTTACGATTTTAAACTATAAAATTCCCTCTGTACTAATTTTTAACGATTAACCAATCACGATTTACAACTAACGTCTTAAAACCAAATTAATAAACTACCACTTTTAGTGTTATATTTGTTACTACTTAAGAACGAAAATTATGAGCAAAAACAATAACAGCAAACTACTTATGGCTTTCCTGGCCGGCGCGGCAGTAGGCGCTGCCGTAGGGTATTTCCTGAATTCCGATAAAAAAGATGAATTGGTTGAAGATATGAAAGAAGGCGCTGCCAGTCTGAAGCAAACAATTGAAGACGGTCTTGGAAAAGTGAAAGAATTTGTGGATGCTTTCACTGACAGTGATTTCGAAACCGATACTGATGTCCCAGCCAAATCCTGAAGCTATGAAAGAAAAATCTCCTGTTATCAGTGAGCTCAGGCAACTTATCACTGAATATTTTGATGCCAGGCTCAAGCTTTTAAAGCTTGAAACTTTTGAGAAAATCGCAAAAGTAACTGCTGTACTATTCTCCTCATTAGTTATGGCGTTGCTGGCCTTTTTTCTCTTGTTTTTCCTGAGCATGAGTGCCGGATTTTACCTTGGTAAAATTTTCGACAGTATGGCGCTTGGATTCCTTGCTGTGACTGGATTATATCTTATCCTGTTTGTATTAGTGATGCTAATGAAAAAGGATCTGCTGGAAGAATTTCTTATCGAACGAATTATCGGTGAACTAACCAAAGAGGAGGGCGACGATGAACAAGCCGGTTAATAAAATCAGCAACCTGGACAAACTGATCCGGGAAAAACATGAGTTGCAAACCTTTTGCACTTCGCAGGAAAAACTGATAGGTCTTAAATTCGATGAGTTAAGAAAGAACTTCCCTGAAATAATCACGAACGAAATCCTTCCTTATTCCCAGGAAAAGAATAACAAAATCCTTTCTATACTCGATATAGCCAACGAAATTATCTTCCGGTTTCTGCCTCCGCGCTTCAGGAACAGCATGTTTACCCGGATTGCATTAAAAGTGATACAGGTATTCGTTATCAGGGGATTCAGGAAAAAGAGTGAATAATGAACAGTGAATAGTGAACAGTGAATAGTGAACAGTGAATAGTGAATAATAAAAGATTGAACAGTTCTCGAAATCCGAAAAGCCATAACCCCCAACTTCTAAAGCTCAAATTCCCAATAAATACTTGCCAAATCACAATTTTATTTCCGTATTAGAAACATTATAAAAAAAAGTTGTAAAATTTTGACCTACATGCATTTTCGTATCATTATTTTCGTAATTTTGCGCTCCATTTAACGGACAAAACACACAATATTCAAAAATGATCGCGATAGTAGATATAGCCGGGCAACAGTTTAAAGTTGCAAAAGATCAGAAGTTTTATGTGAACCGCCTCAAAGGAGAAGCAGGTTCGATAGTTGAATTCAATGAAGTACTTCTTTTAGATAACGAAGGCACTGTAACCATTGGCACACCGCTTGTTGAAGGCGCAAAAGTATCGGCAACCATACTGGCTCACCTGCGTGGCGACAAAGTAAAAATCTTCAAGAAAAAACGTCGTAAAGGATACCAGAAGGAAAGTGGTCACCGCCAGAATCTGACCCAGGTAAAAATCGAAGCGATAAACGCATAATTTTAATTGTAACTCATAATATTCAAAAGATATGGCTCACAAAAAAGGTGCCGGTAGTTCATCAAACGGACGCGAATCACATTCCAAGCGTCTCGGTGTGAAAATCTATGGCGGACAATTCGCCCAGGCCGGTAACATTATCATCAGACAGCGTGGCACAGTTCACAACCCAGGCCTTAACGTAGGACTTGGAAAAGATCATACCATCTTCGCTCTTTGCGACGGATTGGTTCAATTCAAGAAACGCGCGAACGACAAATCATACGTTTCTGTTCATCCTATTCAGGGCGAATAAGCGCATTGGCAGTTTTTACTGCTGTTCAACTCACTTATATGAAGTCTCCTGGTGGTTCACGTCAGGAGATTTTTTATTTTTGTACTCTGAAAAGTGCCGGGTGCCAGGTGCGGGGTGCCAACAGTCCGGCACTTCGACTCCACTCAGTTCCCGGATAACCTGGAAACCCGGAACAAGTCATTTATGCATACTTCGGCAAAGCTCTGTATTCTCCTCTCAGCTCCCTCGTATACCGGAACCCGGAACTCCGGCACCTGGAACCAAATCATAATGAATAAATATAATTAGAACATACAATACCCTGAACCATAAAATATTAAACAAATGCTCGAATTATCCCTTTTACGCGAAAATGCTGAACTTGTTATTGAACGCCTTGCCATTAAACGTGTGGATGCACGCGAAACGGTTAAAAAAATCCTTGAAGCCGATTTAAACAGGCGCGAAACCCAGAAACTGCTGGATGATAACCTGGCTGAATCGAACCAGATAGCCCGTGAAGTGGGAAATCTTTTCAAAGAAGGCCGTCAGCAGGAAGCTAACGATCTGAAAGCCCGATCGGCAGAACTCAAAATAGCAGCCCGCGATCTGAGCGAGAAACTCGATGCTTTACAAAAAGAACAAAACGACCTGCTCGTTACCTTGCCTAACCTTCCTCATCCTGAAACTCCGCTGGGACATTTACCCGAACATAATGTTACCATTTACAGCGAAGGCGAAATTCCGGATCTGGGCGAAAATGCACTTCCTCATTGGGAACTGACTTCCAAATATGATATTATCGATTTTGAACTGGGCGTAAAACTTACAGGTGCCGGATTCCCCGTTTATAAAGGACAAGGAGCAAGACTACAACGCGCCCTGATCAATTTCTTTGTCAACGAAGGTGTTGATGCAGGTTATCTTGAAATACAGCCACCACTTATGGTTAATGAGGCTTCAGCCTATGCTACCGGCCAGTTACCTGATAAAGACAGCCAGATGTATCATGCTGACCTGGATAATTTTTACCTGATCCCGACCGCCGAAGTTCCTGTAACCAATATTTACCGCGACTTATTGCTGAAAGAAACCGATTTCCCTATCAAAAACGTAGCATATTCGCAATGTTTCCGTCGCGAAGCTGGTTCGTACGGTAAAGATGTAAGAGGCTTAAACCGTTTACACCAGTTTGATAAAGTAGAAATTGTGCAGATTCAGCATCCGGATCGTTCATACGCCGCATTGGAAGACATGAAGGCGCATGTAACCGGACTGGTTCGCAAGCTGGAATTACCTTTCCGTATTCTCAGACTTTGCGGTGGCGATATGAGTTTCACCTCTGCGTTAACTTATGATTTCGAAGTTTTCTCAGCAGCTCAGAAACGTTGGTTAGAAGTAAGTTCGGTTTCCAATTTTGAATCCTTCCAGGCTAACCGCATGAAACTTCGTTTTAAAGACAGTACCGGTAAAACCCGCTTTGCGCATACGTTGAACGGCAGCGCACTTGCTTTACCTCGTATCGTTGCCGCCTTACTCGAAAACAACCAGACACCCGAAGGAATCAGGATTCCGAAAGCACTTGTGCCATATACGGGATTTGAGTGGATTAAATAATTGCGGATTGTGGATGTAAAAATTTAAAATTCACTTTTTCTCCCAGTGTTCTTCGCCTTGTCTCCCCTCATTCTTACACCTAATGAACTATGAAGCCTAAATTTCTTCTTCTGTTGATGCTAACAGGCTTACTGATGACAGTTTGTCCGGGGAAAGTAATGGCTCAACAGACCGAGGAACAACTTGGTGTTCAATACTATAATAACAAAGAACTGGATAAAGCACTGGCGACTTTCGAATCGTTATTCAACCGCAATCCTAGTCAGTTCAATTACCTTTATTATATCAATACTCTTTTTGAACTTAAAGATTTTGATAAAGCAGAAAAGGTAATTAAAAAGCAATTGAAAGCCAACCCTGAAGATCCTCGTTTCCAGGTGGACCAGGGATACCTTAATATCATGCAGGGCGATATAACCAAAGGCCGTAAGATATATGAAAACTGCCTGAAAGATCTTCATGCGGATAAGATGCAGATTTACAACCTCACTTACGCCTTCAGTAACCGGCGCGAAACAGATTATGTTATCCGGACCTACCTTCGCGGGCGTGCTTTGCTTAACGATCCGGCTGCATTTGCCTTTGAGCTGGCATATACTTATGAGGCATTGGGAAGTACGGAACAGATGATTGACGAATACCTGAATCTCCTGATCTCAAATCCTCAGCAAATGACAATGGTTCAAAACCGTCTGCAGGCATGGCTAAGTGATGATGTGGATAATACCAAAAATGATACGTACCGTAAAGTTCTTCTGAAAAAATCGCAGCAAAATCCGGATGAAATACTGTACAACGAATTATTGCTCTGGCATTCCATCCAACAGAAAGATTTTCCGTTTGCAATCCTGCAGGCTAAGGCACTCGATCGCAGGTATAGTGAGAACGGTCAACGGATTTTTGACCTGGCAGCTCTATGTGTGAGTAACGAAAACTATGATGCCGCTATTGATGGATACAACTATATTATTAAGAAAAAAGTAAACAGCGACCTTGCTTTGAGGAGCCGGATCGAGTTGATAAACACACAATTCGTTCAATACAAAAAAACGTTTTCTCAGGACCAAAGCAGCCTGCTTTTAATGAAGCAGGAATATATCCAATTGCTTGATGAACTTGGGAAAATTCCTTTTACAATTCCGCTGATCCTTAACCTGGCTCATTTGCAGGCATTTTACTCTGGTGAAACTGATGCTGCAATTGCTCTGCTTTTACAAGCAATCAATATCCCAAACGTACCTCTGGCTAACCAGGCCGAATGCAAACTTGAACTGGCTGATATTTACCTGTTTTCGGATGAGCAATGGGAAGCCACTTTGCTGTATTCGCAGGTTGAAAAAACGTTTAAAAATGAACCGCTTGGCCATGAAGCTAAGTTCCGCAATGCGAAATTATCGTTTTATATTGGTGAATTTGGCTGGGCACTGGCTCAACTTGATGTGCTTAAAGCTGCTACTTCCAAACTGATTGCCAATGATGCGCTCGAGCTTTCACTCTTAATAAGTGATAATATTGAAGAAGACAGCGTAACTATACCATTGAGTATGTATGCAAAAGCGGATTTACTTGAATTCCGTAACCGTGATTCAGATGCTTTGGCAGTTCTTGATTCGATTAGCATACTTTATCCAATGCATGCAATTGCTGATAACGTGCTGTTCAAGAAAGCGCAGATCTTTTCAAAAAACGGGAAATTTGACCTGGCAGCAGCCAACTATTCCCTGATCATTGAGAAATATCCTTACGACCTGCTTGCCGATGACTCCATGTATAACCTCGCTCTTTTATACGAAACTCAGCTGAACAATAAAGCCAAGGCCATGGAACTCTTCGAAAAAATCCTGACACAATATCCCGGAAGCCTTTATGTAGTTGATGCCCGCAAGCATTTCAGGGCACTGAGGAATGACCAGGTAAATTAGTCGTGTGAATAAGTTCTAAATTCAAAGTCTCAAAATCCAAATTCCAAGCTTTAAACTCCAAAAACATATCTCCATCTCTCCGTCTCCCATTCTCCCATTCTCACCAAACTCCAACCCCTAATCCCCAAACCCTCCACCTTGTACGAAGTAAGAGCAAAAAAACACCTGGGACAGCATTTTCTGAAAGATGAAAATATTGCAGCCAAAATAGCCGACAGCCTTTCACCAGCAACAAAACAAGTCCTGGAAGTCGGTCCAGGAACTGGTGTGCTGACCAAGTATTTACTGAAGAAGAATTTTGATAAATTCATTGCGGTTGAAATCGACCGTGAGTCGGCTGCATTTCTTCGTATAAACTACCCCGAATTGGGTGATGGACTTATAGAAGCAGATATGCTCCGGATGGATATTGCCGGTTTGTTTGAAGGTCAATTCTCAGTTATCGGGAATTTCCCTTATAATATTTCGAGCCAGATTTTATTTCGTGTTCTCGAAAACCACGACCAGGTTAACGAAGCAGTTGGAATGTTCCAAAAGGAAGTCGCGGTAAGAATTGCGGCACCTCCGGGCAAAAAAGATTACGGCATTCT
This sequence comes from uncultured Bacteroidales bacterium, assembly GCA_903913645.1. Classification (GTDB taxonomy): domain Bacteria; phylum Bacteroidota; class Bacteroidia; order Bacteroidales; family UBA4417; genus UBA4417. The sequence continues at coordinate 37,281 of CAIWMA010000294.1, forward strand.
GAGTGTTTTGTTACAGGCCTGGTACGATATTGAATACCTGTTTACAGTTGATCCCAGTGTTTTTAATCCGCCACCTAAAGTGCAATCGGCAGTTATCCGCTTACAAAGGAATCAGACAACTGAATTAGGTTGCAGCGAAAAAATGCTTTTACAGGTTGTAAAAACCGCATTTAACCAACGCAGAAAAACCCTTCACAATGCGCTTAAACCTTTGGGAGATTATATTGGCGAATTTGCCGGAAAACGTGCAGAACAATTGAGTGTTGCTCAATTTGTTAGCCTCACCAACGTAATGGAAGAGATTATTGCTGTAAATGGTAAAGTTTAGTTCTATTTTTCAAAAATCGTCATTATTGTCAGATAATTGTTATATATACAGCATGCACACAGAGAATATCTTTTCAAGTGGGCTTAAAATGTTCCCAATTGAATGTAAAACAACAAGTCCATCTGGCTTAAAAAATCAATAAAATGAAAATTTGTAAATACGGCATAACATTAAACCGCCTGAGGAAGGAAGACCTGGAATTTGTACGTGAAAAACGTAATGAAAAAGAAGCTCTTTCCAATGATGAATCCCACCTTGAGATTACGCCTGAAATGCAATTTGAGTGGTTCGAAAGTGTCAATAACTTTGAAAATTTTTACTATATTATTGAATATAAAGGCGCTAAAATAGGAATGCTGAACAATAAGAAATTAGATTGGTCGGCGCGTACGTCAGAATCCAGCCTCTTTTTGTGGGACGAATCCCTGGTTGACACTATTATTCCAAACTTGGCCGCTCTTTGTTTGATCGAAATCGGGTTTTATTACCTGAACTGGAACGTATGCTATATCAGGGTTCACAGTGACAATCCCAAAGCAATAGATAATGCCGTTAGCCTGGGGTACGAGCTTACCGAAGGAAAAGAAACTGTTGAAAACCATTTATATTACCTCACCCGTGAATTATTCGAGGCGAATGCTAATAAAACCCTGAAAGACGCCAAAGCTTTTATTGAAAAAGAATATGGTGATGGCTACTTATTGCTCGAACCATCTGATTATGAATCGGGAATTGCTCAAAAAATTGAAACCTATTTTATCGAAAACGGGATCAACCTCCACAGGAAAGGAAAAGCAGGAAGCCGGACGTATTTCAGGTAGAACCTAATGATTCTGATTCATTTCGGGCGTAAAGGCGTATGAAATGAAATTTAATTTTCTTTACACATCTGTTTTCTATAAATGTTTATTAACTGTACAGCAAGGGACTATTGTTTCCTCTAATTGATCTATAGTATTACTTCATTAACGCTTTGCTTTTCTGCATCAGTATTGTAAACTCCTGAATTGCTTCGCTACTATTTAAATCCTTTTTACGAATAAAGTATTACCCTGCATTTTGCTATTTTTAAATTGGCTGTAAATCTGCGCTGCATTATCCGGAATATTTGCAACCTGGTTAAACCAGATACAACATGCAGGAATGATAGTCTGAATCTTATTTTATGCATCATTTATTCAAAACATAGCATCTCTTGGTGTACATGTTAAATTTCTGGTTATACGTGTAATTTCTCATGAAAAGCACTTCTGAAGGCTCTGTTTTACCTTAACTCCTGAGCCTTATCGCAGCAGCAATCCAAATTCATTTTTGCTGAATGATCTATAGTACCTCCTATAAATTATAAGAAATTTTATTCCAAAGTATAAGTATTAAACCATTCAAAAAGATACGTATGAGAACTTTAAGATTTTTACTAAGCGTAATGCTCATCTGTTTTGTGGCATCCTGTACGAAAGATTTCCTTGATGAAAAAACACCTTTGGTATCGGATAACACAACCGATGAATTGAAATGCAAACCCCAGCAATTGAAAATTGCGGTGATATCCGACATTCATTACCTGGCTCCTTCCCTACTTAAAAATGGAGCTGAGAATGGAACAGCATTTCAAACTTACCTGAATTTCGACCCAAAACTCCTTGAGTTCAGCGACCCGATTTTAAGGAAAGTGATCTCGCTACTCAAACGCGAAAGACCAGACATAGTCCTCATTCCCGGCGACCTGACAAAAGATGGTGAAAAAGTCAGTCACGAGGCTGTTGTACGAATTCTAAATCAACTCGGCACGAAAGTGTTTGTGATACCAGGAAATCACGATATTAATAACCCAGAGGCAGTAGCATATAACGGAGACATTTCCAACCCGACACCTATAATCCAAGCCCGTGATTTTCCGAAAATCTATGCCGATTTCGGGTATAGAAATGCCATTTCCCGCGATGCAAATTCATTAAGTTATATTAGCCAGCCATACCGGGGCTTATGGATTCTTGCTATCGATGACTGTGAATATTACAATAACACAACAACTGCCCTGGTTCCCGGTAAAATAAAGCCTGAAACCATGGCATGGATTTTAGGAAAACTTCGTGAAGCCAGGCAAAAGAATATTACTGTGTTGAGTATGATGCATCATGGCATCATGGAACATTTTACAAATCAGGAAACTATTGATGCAGGATATGTTACCAATGACTGGCAAAATCAAGCGGATAAACTGATGAATGCCGGGCTTAAAGTAATGTTTACAGGCCATTATCATGCAAATGATATCGCTATGCGCGGCTCGGACGAAACAAATGTTCTCTATGATATTGAAACAGGCTCCCTGGTTACACCTCCAAGTCCATACAGGTTGATCACCCTGACTAACAATGAATTGGAAATAACCACCAGAAAGATCACTTCAATAAACTGTGCGATGCCAGGAGGATTAAGTTTTACTGATTATTCAAATGCTTTTATTACGGCTCATATGGACGGCTATTTTGAATATGTTTTTACGAATTTATACGGTATGGATCCCACAACGGCTGCAGGTTTAGCACCTTTCTTCAGGGATGGATGGATGGCACATTATGCAGGAGATGAAATGATGCCTGAAGGGATAATGGACGTAATTGGAGGATTGCCCTACCCATTGGATGGCGCTCTTTACAGCATCTGGTCTGATTTACCGCCGGCAGATAATAATCTGCATATAAACCTGAATTAAGTGAAAGAGAATGTCCTATGGCTGTGACTTGAATGATTTCAAAACAAGACATGCATACTGGTTCACTTTAACCTGGCAAAAATAAAACTACCCATGATGTGCCATAATTTCCGGCATACCATGGGTAGTTTTAATAAAGCGTGCTAACACACTATTTATTCCAAACCGGCAATCTTCCCGGAGTAACCGGAGCACCGAGTTTTTCAACTTCTTTTTCGAGCTCTTTCAAATCGGTTTCGCCAATGCGTTTAACCTGGTCATAAACCGGTGGAAATTCAGCCATCAGGATAGTATAAGCATCAAGTTGCATTTGCGTTGGAGCGCCCGTTGAAGCCCAATGGGCCCACGCCATTTTCGAAAGACGGTTATTGAGTGTTACCGGAGCCGGAGGATTTTCCTCGTCGCTTGGCCTGTTGCTGTTATTATTAAATTTTAGCTTCACATCTTCAAGTTGCCCGGAAACTTTGCTGATACGTGAACGCAAATCGGTATTAGCGCCGGGAACAGCATTCAGAGCTATCTGAAGTGCATAGGCTCTTTGCAAAAGGTCTTCTGTATAATTTTCAGTGCCGCTCATTACGCGTGAAAGTTCAGCCACTTTTTTCTGAAAATCCGCTACTGCAGCTTTGTCGGCAGCTGGTAAAGTGCTGTTATTCAATGTAACAGCATTAAACTCAACCGGACCCGCCAATTGTTTTACGGTATCACGCACGGTAATTGAAAGACTTACTTTGTACTTACCTGGCATAACAGGAATGCCGCTTTTAGATGCAGCGAAAGGATCATATTTCTCTTTTCCATCAACTGTCGATTTATCCAGGTACCGCAAATCCCAGTTTATACGATTAATTCCTGAAGACGGTGCTTTATTGATCCGGCAAATTTCATTACCTGAAATATCTGAAATTATGAAAGTAAGGTATGCCGGAATTTCTTCGCGTTCGGCACG
>CAIWMA010000295.1 GCA_903913645.1 uncultured Bacteroidales bacterium
AAGGGAATTGCTATTGGTTCTATTCTCGAAATGGACGAAAACAGCCACCTCGAACCGGTACGTTACGGCGAAGGATCAGGATTCTGGCGGATTACCATGTTACCCATGGTGAGCGAACGGAATCCGTTTTTACGAATACTGAAACTCATCATTTTGCCATTTACAGCTCCTTTAACCTGGTTGAAAATATTTTTTGTCCGCGATTTTGGACGAAGTAGTACCGTTCTGCTGTTTATGCAGCACATCGACAGTACTTTAAAGCTACGAAAAGGAATTTTCGGAATAAAGACACGTATTGAAAAAGGCAAAGCACCAACCCCGTTTATTCCAGAGGCTCACAGAGTTGCTCATATTTTTTCCGACATTATAAAAGGCAAACCACAGATTATGGTGAACGAGGTATTTGCAGGAATTCCTTCAACAGCTCACATTTTAGGTGGTGCCTGTATGGGCAAAACCATTGAAGACGGTGTTATCGATAGCAATAACAGGGTTTTCGGGTATGAAAACATGTTTGTTTTCGATGGCTCGATGATTTCGGCGAATCCGGGAGTAAATCCCTCACTTTCCATTACAGCAATCACTGAAAGAGGAATGAGTAAATTTTCAGTCAAGATTTAAGCTATGGAAGTCCAGTCAATTGTAGATCGTCAGAAAGAGTTTTTTAAAAGCCGGCAAACTAAGGATGTTGAATTCCGGAAAGCCAGCCTGAAACGGTTGCATGCTGAGTTGATAAAGCGGGAAAAAGACATCGCGAAAGCCATGTACGATGATTTCCGAAAGCCTGAGTTTGAAACGGTAATGACCGAAACAGGAATTGTCTTGAATGAACTGAACCTGGCTATACGGAAAGTCAAATGCTGGGCGAAGTCAAATTATGTAAGGCCGGTAATGGTGAATTTCCCATCTACAAACCGGATTTACAAAGAGCCGTTTGGAACAGTTCTGATCATAGCTCCGTGGAATTATCCCTTTCAGCTGGTGTTTTCGCCACTGATCGGAGCCATTGCAGCAGGCAATACTGTTGTTATAAAGCCTTCGGAGCATTCGGCACATACCAGCAAAGTTGTTTCCGAAATAATTGCAGCAGTTTTTGATCCCGGTCATGTTACGGTAATTGAAGGCGAGGTTGCCGTTGCCGCAAGGCTGCTGCGCGAACGATGGGATTATATATTTTTTACCGGTAGTATTGCTGTTGGTAAAATAGTGGCAAAAGCCGCCGCCGAACATTTAATTCCAACAACGCTGGAACTTGGCGGAAAAAATCCCTGTATCGTTGACGAAACATCTGTTCTAAAACTAGCTGCCAGGCGAATTGTATGGGGGAAATTTATCAATTGCGGTCAAACCTGCATTGCACCCGATTATGTGCTGGTTCACGAAAGTGTGAAGGATGATTTTGTGGAACAATGCAGGAGAGAAATAGCTCTTATTTATGGAGGAAACCCTAAGTTGTCGCCGGATTACAGCCGGATTATCAACCAGAAGAATTTCAAGGAATTGCTCCGGTACATTGCTGGTGAAAAACTGCTGATGGGTGGAGAAACCGATTTACACGACCTGTACATTTCACCTACTCTTCTTGATAATCCGGGGCGCGAAAGCCCTGTGATGCAACATGAAATTTTCGGGCCTATACTTCCAATAATCGGTTACAGGACTGAAGAGGACATAAATACAATAATCTCATCCTACGAAAAACCACTGGCATTGTATGTTTTCTCCAATCATGTAAAATTTATCAGGCGGATCATCGCAAACCATTCATTTGGCGGAGGAACTGTAAATGACACCATTGTTCATTTTGCCAATCACCGTTTGCCATTTGGTGGCGTAGGCCATAGTGGTGTCGGCGCTTACCACGGAAAGCATTCGTTCGATACGTTCACTTTCGAAAAAGGAATAACAACCCGTTACAACTGGCTAGATTTGCCGGTTCGGTATGCACCATATCAGGATAAAATGAAAGCGCTGAAGTTTTTCATGAAGTGGTTTTCCTGAAAACAAAATTCGTTTTGCATAGAAAAAATCTTTTCATTTGCACTATTCTAAAAACGATTAAAAACTATTTCAAAGGGAGACCTTATAATGCGAAAACTCTGCACTTTCTTATTCATTTCCGGCCTGGTTTTATTTGCCGGTACAACCTTTGCCCAAAAGGACGTCGTTAAAAAAATCATCGAAATCGGCAAAACCGATAATCAAACTATGCAGCACCTCGATGTGCTTTGTAACCGTTTCGGCGGACGGCTGATAGGTTCGGATGCCTATGAAAACTCAGCCGAATGGGCAGCCTCGAAATTCAAGGAATGGGGCATGCAGGTTCAAATGGACGAAGCCGGAACCGTGCCTGTGGGTTTTAACCGCGGTCCGTGGTTCGGTAAACTGCTGGCCGAAAACGGTATGGATCTGCATTTTGCCACACCTTCCTACACATCAGGAACAAAAGGTCTGCAAACAGGCCATGTTCTCCTGGAACCCAAAACCCAGGATGAATTCGACCATATGAAAGGCCGCCTGAAAGGTGCCTGGGTTCTTATAACAGGGAAAAGCGAAGGCTGGCCCATCGATTTTTCGGAAAAAGCAAACCACAGAAGAGATTCGCTGATTGCAGCAAATATTGATATCCGCAAGAAAAACCACGATATTGAAGATGCAAATAAAAAAGCGGGTGATAGTTTGCCTAAGAAAGAACTTATAACTCTGGCCGATGAACCTGCATTGTTTTACAAACAGATGAAAGATGCCGGAATTCTTGGCATTATTCAATCAGCGCCGGTTCCGATTCGTGTTTTATACGACAGGAAAAATATCGATAGCATGACATTCGAAAACCTTCCGACTTTACCCGATATTAAACTGGATGAACATCAGTATTCAACCATTGAGCAAATGGCAAAGGAGCGCAGGAATTTCTTCCTCGAATTCGATATCCGCAACCATTTTAAACCTGGTCCAATTAAATATTACAATGTGATCGGAAGTATCGCCGGCTCAAAATATCCTGACGAAATAGTGATGATGAGCGGCCATCTTGATGCGTATGATGTAGGAACTGGTGGTGTGGATGATGGTTCGGGAGCAACACCAACCATGGAGGCAGCCCGCATGATATTGAAAGCCGGCGGAAAGCCTAAACGAACGATCATGGTATGTTTATGGGCAGGGGAAGAATTCGGTTTACTTGGTTCTAAAAGCTGGGTAAAGCGAAATCCCGAAAAACTGGTGAAAATCTCGAATATGTTTAACCGAGATGGTGGTCCGACTGTTGCCAACAGCCTGAGCGTTCCGGACGCCTGGTGGGACGATATGGAAAAAATCTGTGAACCGTTAACCGATATCAATTCCGATTTCCCTTTTACATTAAAAAAACGTGAATCAAAACCCAAACCTAAAGTTGCAGGCGGAACCGATTCCGGCTCATTTGCCGTTGAAGGCGTTCCGACCATGACGTTCGGAACCGAAGATACCAAAGGCTACAATTTCAATTACGGCGAAATATGGCATACCGAAAGGGATTTATATAACAAGAGCATAGCCGAATACCAGGAACATACCTCCATTGTAACAGCCATTGTTGTTTTAGGAGTTGCAAACCTGGATCATTTGCTGACAAAGGATGTTTACTATTCACCGGAAAAAATTGAAGAAAAACCACTCAATAAATAACTTGAAAGGTGGTATAGTAGGTTCATTCTTTGCGTTTCTTATTTTAAAACTTTGCGTCCTAGCGGTAAAAAATTAACCGCGAAGACGCAAAGGGAATGCAAAGAGCGCAAAGCTTATAAAAAGTGTGAGGTTAGCTGATAAACTTATTCCTATTTTTGATATAGTGAAAATCTTGTAATGCCATTATGATCCAGGAAATCCCGAATCCCCAGCTTCAACTGGCTTTTGACTTTGTTGAGCAGACCAATACCAACCTGTTTCTGACAGGCAAGGCGGGAACGGGCAAAACCACCTTTTTGCGTAACCTGAAAACCATTTCGCCTAAACGAATGATTGTAGTTGCTCCAACGGGTGTGGCTGCCATCAATGCCGGCGGAGTAACTATTCACTCGTTTTTCCAGATGCATTTCGGGCCCCATATTCCTGAGCAGCCATCACAAAAGCAAAATTCTCCGTGGGATTTACATAAGAGTGCTTTCGACCGTTCTCAGCGTTTCAGCCGCGAGAAAATAAATATCATGAAAAGCCTTGACCTGCTGGTGATTGATGAAATCAGTATGGTAAGGGCTGATTTACTTGATGCAATAGATGAAGTTTTACGGAGATTTAAGGACCGGAATAAACCTTTTGGCGGCGTTCAGCTGCTGATGATCGGCGATTTGCAGCAGCTTGCACCGGTAGCAAAAGACGATGAATGGGATATGCTCAGGCCATATTACGATACAATTTTCTTTTTCGGGAGCAGGGCTTTGCAGAAAACGGCTTTCACCACCATCGAACTAAAGCATATTTACCGCCAGAGTGATGATATTTTTATCAGGTTGCTGAATAAGGTGCGTGATAACAACATTGACAAACAATCTCTGGATGACCTGAATAAAAGATATATCCCAGGATTTAATCCAGGAAATGACGAAGGCTACATTACGCTTACTACGCATAATTACCAGTCGCAGGCTATCAACGAAAAGAAGCTTAAAGAACTGCAAAACTCCAGGCACAATTTTATGGCCCAGGTTGAAGGGGAATTTCCTGAATACAGCTATCCTACTGATTTTGAACTAGTACTCAAAGTTGGAGCGCAGGTGATGTTTGTGAAAAACGATATTTCGCGCGATAAACTTTTTTATAACGGGAAAATCGGGAAAATTGACAGCATAGAGGACGATGTAATTTTTGTAAAATGTGATGACGATTATGATGTAATCCCGGTTCTGCCAGCTGAATGGACCAACAGCAAGTACACCATTAACGAGGAAACCAAGGAAATTACCGAGACTCCTATCGGAAGTTTTAAACAATATCCGCTCAAACTGGCATGGGCCATTACTATTCATAAAAGCCAGGGATTAACTTTTGAGAAAGCGATTATTGATGCCAACGCCGCTTTCGCTCATGGACAGGTTTATGTAGCGCTCAGCCGATGCAAAACCTTTGAAGGCATGGTTCTCAGTTCTCCCATTGCTCAAGTAAGTATCAAAAGCGACACCAGTGTGAAAGGCTTTTCGATGGAAGCCGAACTGAACCAGCCCGGTGAAAAAGAACTGTTAGCTTCAAGGATTGCTTACCAGCAGACATTGCTGGTTGAATTGTTGGATTTCTCGGTTATTCAGCGACGTTTTTACCAGTGCCAGAAACTGATCAAAGAAAACGCCAATGTTTTATTGCCTTCAATTCCCGAAGCATTTATGGCTATGCATAACGCCATGACTACTGAACTTATTGGTGTTTCCGATAAATTCAAGCCGCAGATCGGGCAATTCCTTGCAGTTAATCCTATGATTGAAGGGCACAACGTTTTGCAGGAACGCATCAAAAAAGCAAGCGGCTATTTTGCAGAAAAAACGGATCAGCATATTTGTAAGATTCTTCAAAACCTGGATATAGAAACCGATAATAAAGCCATCCGCAAAGTGCTGAAGGAAAGCTTCGAAAACCTGTACCAGGAAGCATTTATTAAAACAGCTTGTTTCAAAGCTTGTATGGTTGATGGATTTACAGTTAAAAATTACCTCAGCGCTAAAGCCAAAGCTGCAATCGAAAAAATCCAGATTAAGCCTGAACCCAAACCAAAAACTGTAAGTTTATTGGGAGGGAAATCGGAAACCGGACTTTTGCAGGAAATAAAAACCTGGCGTAAGGCTATGGCTGATCAAGAAGATCTGCCGATTTATATGGTGCTTCCGCAAAAAACCATGTACGATGTGGTAGAACTGCTTCCGGTTACGATGAGAGAATTGAGTGCAATAAAGGGTTTCGGGAAGAAAAAGGTTCAGAAATATGGTGATGATATTATTGGAATTATACGGAACTATTTACAGGTAAACCACCTTAATAAAATAGATGTAGAGCTACCCGAAGATGAACCAGCAGAAAAACCTAAAAAAGAGAAAGGGCAGACTCAAAGACTTAGTTTTGAATTGTTCAGGCAAGGGAAAACAGTTGAG
>CAIWMA010000296.1 GCA_903913645.1 uncultured Bacteroidales bacterium
CTGGAAGTGAAAATTTGAGTATTCTTAAATTGCAATCAAATAGAATGAAAACACGTAATATTTTCCTTTTTGTAATAATTGTTTTGTTAAGTAGTTGTTCTTCAAAGGATCACCTTGTATTTAATGGGGTTCCGATTGATGGCTCATTTGATAAATTTGCAAGAGAGTTGACTAAAAAAGGATTTGTAATTTCTGACTCAACATTACAAAATGAAATCATTCTTAATGGTAAATTCGTAAATAAAGAGTGTAGGATTTCTGTTTTTACGACAAGCAAAAATAAGATGGCCTATAAAGTAGTTGCTGAACTGCCAGAGGAAGTAAATGATTCACTTGAAAAAAGTTTTGAAAAAATACAAAAGCTGCTATCGACAGCATATGGAGCGGGAACTACCAGGTATAAGCAGTATAAAGATCCTGAAAGGCTTTTGTTTAATGAACCAAGACTCAAAAGGCAAATAATGAAAGGAGATTATTCCAGGTATAATAATGGATCAGGTATTGTACTTATGGAAGTCCAGGATGGATTTATTTCAATAACCTATTTGGATAAAATTAATAATGAAATCACGAAAAGAGAAAAGGCGGAGGAGGATAAAAAAGAGAGTGATCAGGGGATTTAGGTGGGAATAAAGTCAGGTGAAAACTACTTCAAGTACATTATCTCAGAGTATCTTTCTGCTGTCCGTAACGGTAGCGCATCCCTTTTCCCTGGCCATTTCCCTGGCCCCGGCCCATACCTTTATTTTCGCACCCATACAATTCAGAATAAATCTGAGAAAGCTTCTGCGTTTGTTCCGGAGTACAGACTTTTTTAAGATCGAGGAATTGTTTTATGTTAGCGATCTGTAGCTTTTTCTGTTCCATTACTACATCATCGGCTAGTTTTGCCACCAGGCTGATATCTGTATTTACTTTTGATAGTTCTTCCAGCAGAACTGCTTTCTTTTCCTTTATAGCTGCTACTATTGGCTCGCTCGAAGCCTTATAGGTTGCATTAATCTCATTTACTTTGAGGGATTGGCCGGATGTTAAGGATAATTCCTGTTTTAGTGCTATTCCGTGTTTAAACCCGGAACCGGGCACTGGTTCGCTTGCTGGTTTCCGCATATAGATGAAATATGTAGCTAATGCTGTGATATTTATCAGCACAAGGAAGATAAGTATCCAGAAAATAGAGCGGTTATTGTTAAAGATATTCATAGCTATATGGATTATTCTGTAAAGGGAAAGAGATCGTCGGTCATAAATTCAGGCACGTTCAGATCGGTTCTGTCAGCCTCAATAATCTGATCATTTTGTGTGTATTGTGAATACGTAACTGCAAAATCGGAACCGATAAAAAACCCGATTGCCATGGCTGCAGCTACTCCAACACTTATTAAGGCAGGTCGCAAAATCATCCCAAAAATCGAGCTGGCTGATTTTTGCCGTTTCTCCATCCTGGATTCTATTCCCTGCATAATACGTGTTTCGGCAAAAGGGAGAGGTTCGATGGATTTCTGTTCTTCCATCAAAGCCAGCATACTTCTGAACTCTGCCAAAACCCTGTTGCATTCGGCGCACTCACTTATATGATGATCTAAATGCTGTATACGGTCAGGCGGTAATTCCTGTTCCAGGTAAGCAAATAAATCTTTTTGCAGTAATTCGCAATGTTGCATACTATCTTTTATTTGAATATTCAGAAAACTGAACGATTAACTTCTTTTGCAGGTTCTGCCTGGCACGTTGTAATAACGATTCTACACTTGCCAAACTGAGGTTCATAATTTCGGTAATTTCCTTGTACGACAATTCTTCATATTTACTTAGAATAAAGGCCGTCTTTTGGTTTTCGGGTAAGCTATTTATTGCGGTATCAAGTATCCGTTTCCTTTCATTATTGTCATACGAGTTGTCAGGGGCAGAAGGTTCAGAGATCATTTTTCCTGAATTGCCATCGGCTTTGTGGAAAAAGGTTTCAAACTGTTTTACCAGTTGCTTACGCTTATTTTTCCTGACGAAATTTAAGGATTTATTGACTGTTACCCGGTAAATCCAGGTGGATAATGAAGAGTTTCGCTTAAACTGGCCTATTGATTCAAGAATTTCGACGCACACATCCTGGGCAAGATCTTCGGCATCATCCATGTCGTGTACAAAGTGAAAGGC
>CAIWMA010000297.1 GCA_903913645.1 uncultured Bacteroidales bacterium
GACACCTATGGAGGCGGAAGGTTTCTGGATGTGACCGAAACCGGCGCCGACAAACTGACCATTGATTTCAACAAAGCATATAATCCTTATTGTGCATATAACCATAAATACTCCTGCCCGATTCCCCCGCCCGAAAATCATTTGAAGATATGCATCAAAGCCGGTGAGAAGAAATTGCATAAGTAGTTACCTGCATTCAGGAAAGAAAAAAACACGTATAACTATAAGATATAGGGCATTGTTAATGCAAACTGAATATGGCAAGAGTCGTTGAAAAACCAGGAACCAGGATGACAATCAGGCGATTGCTTCGAAGGCCCAGGTATAGGTACATGGCTGTAAACCGCATTGTCCCCCATCTGCCATGGTTTGTGCTATTTGCCCTGGCAGGCTTTTTGTATAAGGCCAGGATTTTTGCCGATTCAGGATTTTATGTTTCCCAGTTTATCAACAACCAGACTTTCTGGATCGAATGTCAGCGTATTGTCTTGGGCATATCCCAACTCATCCCACTTATAGGTGTATGGATCGGATTGGAAATCAAATACATCCTTATACTGTATTCGCTTAGTCATGTCGTCTTCTTCTACCTGCTTTTCCTTTTCGTGTATTATGGTCTTCGCGACCGGCGTTCCGGCTTGCTGATTATCCTGGCCCAGACAGTAGGGATCATGCACAGTTTTTTCACTCCCATGTTCGAACTCTATTATGGCGTGCCTTTACTGATCACCTTCTACGCGATCTGGCGGCTTCAATTCCGGTTCAGGACAATTTATATACTACTGTTGCTGGAAGTGCTGATCCTCCTTAGCCATCCGCTGGCATTTATGCTGTTCGTGTTCGTCATGCTTTATGACTTCAGGCGAAATACAGCCAAACCATTGAAGTATTATATTCCGGTCGTACTTGTTTTTATTGCTGCCGCGGTATTCAAATACTTTTTCATGTGCAGCTATGAATCCGGTAAACTGGCATGGCAATTTAACTATACCGACAATAAACAATACCTGCAACTTTTAGACCCAGCATATTATAAAGTGCTGGCATTATATATGTTACGGTATTATACTGAAGTCCTGGTTGCCCTTGTCCTGGTAATTTATATGCTGATTTACAGGAAACAATGGTTCAGGTTGCTGGTGTTCGCCGGTACATTTTTTGCTTATGTTTTCCTGGTAAACTCTGCCTACACAGTTTCGCCCTCCCGCTATATGGAACAGGTTATGTTCCCGTTTATTCCGATAGTTTTCATTCCCCTGGTATATGGTTTTCCTGCTACCGGAAGACAAGGATTGCTTAATATTTCCATTTTGCTGGTTTCGGCTCTGATTGCCTACCGCCTGGCGGTTATTTATTACGGCAGCGAAATATTTGTTAAACGTGTTACCCAGATGGAACAACTCATACAGGTCGCACGCCAGAAAGGTGGAAGTAAATTTATAGTCTCACAGGATGTTATAGATCACGGCTATACACAGTTAAACTGGTCGTATCCTATTGAAACCATGTTGCTGAGTGCTATAGATGGCAACGACATCTCTGTTTCTATTGCACCTCACGATGATCTCTATTTTGACAACAATAACAACAAAATAGCGGCAAACCAGTTTATATTCAGGCGATGGGAACTTAAAGACCAAAATTGGCTTAATAACAGGTATTTTCACCTGGACATGGGTTTGTACCGGTCAATAAACGATACTACTCCAAATACCAATATCCTCTATACTGCTAATAACCTCAGGATTGCAATTAAAACAAAGAAAGTTTACAGGGCCATGGATACGGTTTGGATCCCTGTTACCATACTTAATCTGGGTAAGACGCCGGTCTATTCTGGTAAAAACAACAAGGTCTTTCTCTCTTATTTCTGGACCGAAAATGATGAGGTACTAAACTGGAACGAAATCAGGACACCGCTGCAGGCTGATATTATTGGTATTATGAGGCAGGATATTAGAATTGCCATTCCCGATCATAAAGGTCATTTGCAACTGAAGGTTGATATAATTGCTAACGATAAATGGCTGGGGATTCATAGCCAGGATGAGGTTCTGGTGTACTAATTGTCACCTGGAATTCTTAAAACTTTATTGGATCTTAGATTAATAGACTACAATTTATGAAAAGAACATTTTTTTTACTTTTTGCCCTGATCTTCAGCACGGGTTTGCTGGCTGCCGAAAAAGGATATAAAATCACGGTTAAACTGAAAGGATCTTCCGATACGACCCTTTTGATGGCTCATTATTTTGGAAATAAGCAATATCTAGACGACACAGATCGGAAGAGCA
>CAIWMA010000298.1 GCA_903913645.1 uncultured Bacteroidales bacterium
AGCTATATTCTCGCGTATGGTTCCTCCGAAAAGGAAAATATCCTGCGGTACAATTGCCATCTGGTTTCGCAGCGCCGAAATCGGAATGCTCTGGTTATCTCGCTCATCGAACAAAATATGGCCTTGCGTGGGATCATACAGTCTGAGTAAAAGCGAAACAAAAGTAGATTTCCCTGCTCCGCTTGGACCCACCAATGCTACCAAGGTATCAGGCTTTATAGTAACACTGATTTCTTTAAGTACATGTAATTCTGTTCTGGTAGGATAGAAAAAGGATAGTTTATCAAACCGTATATTTCCATGCAAAATCTGATCTGGAGGCAGTACACCAATTTCTTCAACGTCTTCAACCGGTTCATTAAATATTTCGAGCAAATCCTCGGTTGCTCCTATAAATTTCTGCACACGGGCAAACACGTCGGCCATTCCGCCAATGGTTCCGCCAATAAACATTGAATAAATTACAAATGAGAATAATTCACCGGTAGCCAGCTCGCCTGTTGCCAGTAAGTGTGCTCCTTTCCAGATAACTGCAACCATGGCACCAAAAAGCCCAAGGATGGTAAACGATGAAAATGCGCCCCGAAGTTTCCCGTTTTTAATTCCGGTTTGGGCAATCGCAACAGTTTTCTCCTTGTATCGCAGCATTTCGAAAAACTCGTTGGTGAAAGCCTTCACACTTTGAATTCCCTGTAAGGTTTCTTCAACAATAACATTCGAATCGGCAACCTGCTTTTGCGCCTGCTTGCTGAGTTTGCGGATATACCGCCCGAAAAGTACTACCAGTATCATAATTACCGGCAGTATCATTAGCATGAATAGTGTTAATTTCAGTGAAGTTATCATCATCAAAGTAACACCGCCAACAATAATAATAATCTGTCGCAGGAATTCTGCCAGCGTGCTGGTGAGTGCATCCTGCAACAAGGTGATATCCGACGAAATACGGCTGTTCAGTTCCCCTACCCTACGGAACTGGAAAAATTTCATAGGCAATCTGATAAGGTGGTTAAAAGTATTCTGACGAAGATCAGCAAGTGTTTTTTCGGCTACGCGGACAAAAAGGAAAATCCTGAAATATGAAAAAACGGATTGACCTACCAGGACAGCAATCAAAATTAATGCTATACGGTTTATTTCCTGCGCGAGTTTTCCCTGGTTTCCCAAATCAACCAACTGGCCTAATAGCTTTGGAAAGATCAAACTGGCACTGCTTGAACCGAGCAGGAACAGCAAGCCCAGACCGTATTCGTATTTGTATGGTTTAATGTAACTGTAAAGCTTGAAAAGCTTGCGCAAACCGGGAAGCGTAATCTTGGTTTTGGGTAATTCGGAATCCATCAATCAATAATTAAAAAAGTAAAGGTACAAACTGTTATAATAAACAGTTATCGGGATGCTTAAGTTCATAATTAAACTTAACCACTAAACACAAATTGAAATTTTTAAAAACAGAAAAAAAAATGAATCTTGACAGATTTCTCAGTTCAATCATCTAAGAATTCTATTTTACTTAGGTCTTTGTCACGTGGACGGGGAAAAAAGCAAAACTTTACCCGGTTCAATAAAACCGGGTAAATAAAACCAAAACAAATGTGTCTTATTAAAATCAATTTATAGTTAATTAGATCAATACGCCTTGCAGATCAACAAATTAACTATCTGACAATTAAAATTTCTACTCTACGATTATTCGCCCGACCCTGACTGGTTGCGTTCGTGTCGATAGGACGAGTTTCTCCATATCCTGTTGCAGTTAAATTACCAGCATCAATACCATGGGTTATGAAGAATTTTCTAACCTCATTCGCTCTGTCTTTTGATAATTTTTGATTATAACCAGTTGGCCCATAGCTATCAGCATGACCTTCAATACTAAATTTAACAGTGCTATTCTCTTTCATAATTGCAACAATACCAAGCAAATTAGAATAAGAATCACTGCGAAGACTTGATTTATCAAAATCAAATAATATAGTTTTCGCAAAATCGCTTATTTGTTTTTCAGCCATAACCGGCGTTATTTGCGGACAACCATTATTAGAGGCAGGTCCGGCTTCAGTTGGACATTTATCATCTTTATCTAAAACACCATCTCCATCTGTATCGGGCCATGGACAACCTTTATTAGCTGCAACGCCGGCAACTTTAGGACAGGCGTCATATTTATCAGCAATACCGTCACCATCCGAGTCAGGACATCCATGTAAGGCAGCTAAACCTGCTATGTCAGGACATGCATCCTCTTTATCCATAATTCCGTCCCCATCCGTGTCAGGACAACCATTAAAGGTCGCTAAACCAGCTATGTCGGGACAAGCGTCTTTTTTATCAGTAATACCATCACTATCTTTGTCAGGACACCCTTTTAAAGCAACTAAACCCGCAGCATCAGGACATGCATCGTCTTTGTCAATAATACCGTCACCATCAGTGTCTTTAGCACCAAATCGTAAAACCAGACCGGCAGAATGTTGCCAATGATTTGATTCTAAAGGGAAATCGACAAATACGAGTTTCCCAACCGTTTGAAAATTCAAACCAAGATTTTTATAAAACCAGAGATTAAAGCCGGCACCATAATTAAAAGTACCTGTTCCTTTCTGATCAGCTACCAAATACCCTCCTCCGAGAAGAAGATATGGATCAAAAAAGCCAGTCTGCCCTCTGGAGTTCAATATATTATATTTAAAATTGCCATCTAAAGCAAGGTAGTTAAATCCCGGAATATCCATTCCTGAATTTCTTGTAATTTTATTTAATGTACCAGCGACTTCAATTGAAAATCCTTTACCAAGATATTTTCCTGCATTAATTTTTGAAATAAAAGGAATTATATTCCATTCACTTGTTTTAAATAATTCTTTTTTATTATCCGGATTACTGACAACGTTAATTCCAATTCCGAGTATCCAAGGATGATTAGCGTCTTGAGCCTGAATATTTGTAGCTCCAAAAAACAGCAAGCCAATAATAAATAATGATGTTTTTTTCATTTCCTTCTATTTTATTTTACAAAGGCAGTAAAATTACTTTAGATTTATTATTTAACAAACACAAATCAGATATAATTCGTAAAAAAATACAGAACTATATCATTTATAGACAAAAATGTAGGTACAACAACCTAATATTCATGTTTGATTTATAAAACCGAAAGCCGGGATATATAAGCAATTACTGGAATTATGAAGAAAAATTATAGGAATTAAAACAACCGTCTTATTATGGCTTATACCAATACCAGCATGATCACAGAAGTATGAACTTTTCTGGCATTTTAAGTTGAATGATGTAAAAATTTGGATTTAATAAAGAATTTATTTTACAAATTCGGGTTCATTACTGTACCGATAAACAGGATGGTTCCTGTAGATTTTTCCTGGATAAAATATACAAATGGCCTGTTGATAGTAAAATAGTACGTTTGATCAGGTCCGGCAGAAGTTACACCTACCTCTACGGCTGTTACTGCGGCAGCTTCGGTTCCTTCTTCGTTGGTTTCTATATAGGTTTTATGAATAACTTTGGAGATATAGAGGCCGCCATCTTTATTAATCCTTGTAAAATCAGCATTAATCGGATCAAATGCCACATCCATTCCCATATCTGTAAGGATTGGCTTCATTTGTTTTTCGTTGTACTCGTATTTAAATTTAGGTAACTGCAACTGTATATCTTTATCCGAAAATTGCGTGTTCCATGTATTCCAGTTAGCCTGCGAGAGTTGGGTAATTACATCATCAACAGTTTTTCCTGCATCGGGTAAGAGAAGAGACATCACATAATTTCCCTGGTTATAAGGAAGTTCAATGGCCGCAAATCCCGGTCCTGAATAAAAGGGAATAGTTTCATGCTGAGTCATGGATGCAACCTGTAGTTCGGTTCCATTATACAGGTGAAACGGCTTTTGTTCCGTTTTACTTTTATCAAACTGATATTTCCACTGGCCTTTGAAATACACTGCGTTTACGAGGTACATCACCGCTTCAGCAGGAATTTCATCAATTATTTTAGGTATCAGGGTATTGGTTTTTTCGTTAACCCATGAGTTTATTGTACCAACGGCTGTCGGGCTGGAAAAATCCAGTTTGGTGACACTGGCATCAAAATACTGCTGGTTTGCCAATACAAATGGCTGTTCAACTGTGAAAGTATTATTATACCAAATTGAATTAGCAATCTGCAACTTTACCTTCGGATCAAGCCCGGTAAATGTTTCAATGATATATTTATACGATTGATTAATGGCGGTGTCATTCATACCGGAGAACCCAAGTGTACTAGTCATGGCCTCCAGCGTTCCGTTGGCAGCGCCGTTTCGGGTCATGCCCAGGGCCATGCTTACGCTCAACGGCGAAACCATCATGTTCGCATCACTTCCTGAAATTTCATTTACTTTTTTGAAAAACTCAAACCCAAACGCGTTGCTGGTATTTATCAGCTGTTTTTGTTTTTCAGTGAGATTTACCTGTTTAAATTCACCGGGTGTATCGGTTTTCTCTTTCTTGCAGGAGAGAATAAAACACAAAATACTTATGAATGAGATGATTAAAAGAGACCGTTTCATTGCAAATAAAGTTAGAATTATTTGATAAAGGGAAACTTTGAAGCGAAAAGGTTGTATGAATTATTTTTTTCGAGCGGGATTTAAAGGCTGAGCGAGATTTAAAGGCTGAGCGGGATTTGTAATCCCGCTCCACGGAGTTCAGAATTTGCAATTCTGACAAATACCAGATAAAAAATTACATCCTTTCCGGAACCTCTATCCCGAGCATCCACAATGCATTGGCAATCACTTTTGCTGTAAATTGCGACAAGCTCAATCTAAGACCACGGCTCTGCAGTTCTTTTTCCTTCAGAATTGTATGTTCCTGATAAAAACGATTGTATTCCGAAGCCAGTTCAAACGCGTAATTGGCAATTACTGCCGGGCTATGCATCTCTGCTGCCTGTAATACCAATGCAGGAAAATCATGAAGTTTCCGTAACAATTCTTTCTCTTCCGGATGCAATACAACCATATTACCATCAGAAACTGAAACCTCGTAACCAGCTTCCTCAGCTTTGCGTAGCACCGATTTTATCCTGGCGTAAGTATATTGGATAAACGGACCCGTATTCCCGTTAAAATCAACAGATTCGGCAGGGTTGAAAAGCATATTCTTTTTCGGGTCAACTTTCAGCATAAAATATTTTAAAGCGCCAAGGCCAATAGTTCGGTACAGATTCCTGGCTCCTTCGTCATCGAAAGATTCTATTTTGCCAAGCTCCCGTGCCATCGCTTCCGAAGTTTCAAACATTTCCTGCATCAGGTCGTCGGCATCAACAACAGTACCTTCACGCGATTTCATTTTACCGGCAGGCAATTCAACCATGCCATACGATAAGTGATAAATAGAATCGGACCATGCACAACCCAGGTGTTTCAGAACAACTTTCAATACATTAAAATGATATTCCTGCTCATTACCGACTACATAAATAAGCTGTTCAGGATTGTATTCGTTGTAACGTTGCATGGCTGTCCCCAAATCCTGGGTCATATATACCGAAGTACCATCACTACGAAGAAGAAGTTTTTCGTCCATACCTTCCGCGCTCAGGTCAATCCATACCGAACCATTAGCGCGACGTGTATAAACTCCTTTTTGAACGCCTTCTTCAACTAATTCTTTCCCTAGCAAATAGGTTTGGGATTCGTAATAGGTTTTATCAAATTCAATTCCCAGCGTTTTATAGGTGATAGCAAAACCGTCGTACACCCAGCCATTCATTTTCTTCCAGAGATTAATCACTTCTTCATCGCCCGATTCCCACTTTTGAAGGATTTGTTGCGCTTCAATAATTAATGGTGCTTTTTTAGAAGCTTCCTCAGCATTCATGCCTTCGGCAACCAGAACCGCAATTTCTGCTTTGAAATGCTTATCAAAAACCACGTAATATTTCCCAACCAGGTGGTCCCCTTTCAAACCGCTGCTTTCGGGAGTTTCGCCATTTCCCCAGCGTTGCCAAGCCAGCATGCTTTTGCAGATATGAATTCCGCGGTCGTTCACCAGGTTAACTTTAACTACATTTTTTCCTGCAGCCTGCAAAATCCGCGAAAGCGAAAATCCGAGCAAGTTATTACGGATATGTCCTAAATGAAGCGGTTTATTCGTGTTCGGTGATGAATACTCAACCACCACAGGCTTATTATTCCTTGAATCCTGAAATCCAAATTTTTCAGCCTGGTAATAGCCGGAAAGAAAATTAAGCCAGTATTCTTTCTTGATGGAAATATTCAGAAAACCTTTGATAACGTTAAAGCTTTCAACTTCAGTGAGGTTTGCCAGCAGGTATTCACCAATTTCGGCGGCAGTAGCTTCAGGCGATTTGCGCGAAATCCGTGTAAAAGGAAAAACTACAAGTGTAATATCACCGTCAAATTCCTTTCGGGTATTCTGCAATTGAATCTGGGAAAGGCTTGCTTCAAGTTGATATAAATTCCTAACAGCTTCGGTTACTTTATCGGTCAATATCTGTTCTATCATCAGGGAAAATAATTAAGATTGCAAAAGTACGTTTTTTAGGTGGAATACGGAATATTTTCTGCACTAGCATCTAATACCTGTCAGCCAAAACCATTGCTACCATTGATATATATGAGATTAAAAATCTATAATCAAGCAATATCAAACCATTCAGAATATATAAATTCTATAAGTGTGTAATGACAAGGGTTTAAGAAGTTTGTAAAAAATTTTGCCAGCAAGTTTAAACCTCTATCTTTGCAGCCATCATATGGATTTTAACTAACACAAAACATACTGTTAAACAATAAACAATCCTTTATGCAACGTAACGTAATTATTATCGGAGCAGCAGGCCGCGACTTTCACAATTTCAACACATTTTTCAGAGGAAAAGCTGAATATAATGTAGTTGCTTTTACTGCAGCCCAGATTCCTGACATTGATGGCCGTAAGTATCCAAAAGAACTGGCCGGTGTTGATCTTTACCCAAATGGAATTCCTATCTATCTGGAACAGGATCTGCCAAAACTTATTAAAGATTTAAATGTGGTTGATTGTGTTTTCGCCTACAGCGATGTTCCATATCCACGCGTTATGAATGTTAGTGCCCTGGTAAATGCCTGTGGTGCTAATTTTATCCTTCTCGGTCCTGGCGAAACGATGATCAAAAGCACCAAACCTGTTATTGCAGTTGGCGCTACCCGCACCGGATGTGGAAAAAGCCAGACTTCCCGCAAAATTGTCGAAATCCTGATGGCTAAAGGGCTCAAAGTTGTAGCCGTTCGTCACCCTATGCCTTATGGCGACCTTAACGAACAAAGAGTTCAGCGTTTCGCTACAGTTGAAGATCTGAAAAAACATAAATGTACCATCGAAGAAATGGAAGAATACGAACCACATGTAGTTCGTGGTAACGTTATTTATGCCGGTGTTGATTATCTTGATATCCTCCGTGCTGCTGAAGTTGATCCTGATGGATGTGATGTCGTATTGTGGGATGGCGGGAATAATGACTTCCCATTCTATAAACCCGACCTCACCATTTGCGTTGCCGACCCACACCGTCCTGGCGCTGAAATTGGCTATTATCCGGGTGAAGTTATGGCTCGTATTGCCGATGCCGTTGTTATCAATAAAATTGACTCAGCTGACATCGCTAATATCCAGATCGTTCGTAACAATATTGCAAAAATAAATCCGAACGCTTTGGTTATTGACGGAGCTTCACCGCTTACCGTTGACAAACCGGAACTTATCCGTGGCAAACGAGTTTTGGTTGTTGAAGACGGCCCTACGCTTACTCATGGTGAAATGAAAATTGGTGCTGGTACAGTTGCTGCCAATAAATTCGGAGCTGCCGAACTTGTTGACCCAAGGCCTTATGCTGTTGGTAAACTGGCTGAAACATTCCGTATTTATCCGAATATCGGAACCTTGCTTCCAGCAATGGGATATGGCGAAGAACAAACCCGCGACCTGGAGAAAACTATTGAAAATACTCCATGTGATGCTGTTGTGATTGCCACACCAATCGACCTCAACCGTATCATAAAGATCAGCAAGCCTTGTGTGAAAGTTGGTTACGACCTTCAGGAAATCGGCAAACCCGACCTGGCTGGTATCCTCGATGAGTTTGTTAAGAAACACAATCTCGTTAAATAAATTTGATTTTAAAAAGCGGCCAGCAATGGCCGCTTTTTTTATGACAAAGTATTAACAATCGCATCTTGCCAACTGTGGTTATTTTGTAATTTTATACCCTCAAAAAAATACGGACACGATGAAAAATAAAAGCCTGGTTTCAATAACTGATTTCAGTAAAGATCAATACCTGCGAATATTGGACATCGCAGCTGATTTCGAAAAAACCCCAAACCAGAAGCTACTTAACAATCATGTTGTAGCTTCTTTGTTTTTTGAACCATCCACTCGAACAAGATTAAGTTTTGAAACCGCTGCCAATCGTTTAGGCGCACGCGTTATTGGTTTTAGCGACAGCGGCTCCACCAGCGTTAAAAAAGGGGAAACTCTCAAGGACACAATTATTATGGTTAGCGGTTATGCTGATATAATTGTGATGCGTCATCCACGGGAAGGTGCTGCACGCTGGGCAAGTGAAGTTTCAAGTGTTCCTGTAATAAATGCCGGCGATGGTGCCAACCAGCATCCCACACAGTGTTTGCTCGACATGTACAGTATTATGCAAACCCAGGGAACGCTCGACAATCTGCATATTGCATTCATAGGTGACCTCAAATACGGACGCACAGTACATTCGCTCGTCCAGGCCATGTGCAATTTCAATGCTACTTTCCACCTGGTTTCTCCTGAACAGCTAAAACTGCCGAGTTCGAGTAAAATGCATATTAAAAACAGCAATCTTACCTATCACCAATACACAGAACTCGCTGATATAATGCCGGTTGCCGATATTGTTTATATGACCCGGATTCAGCAGGAACGATTCAGTGATCCGCTCGAATATGAAAAAGTTAAAAACAGCTACGTGCTGACAAAGTCGATGCTCGAAGGATGTAAGCCCAATATGAAAATACTCCATCCGCTGCCCCGCATCAACGAGATAAGTGAAGATGTGGATGAAACACCACAGGCATTCTATTTCAAACAGGCTGAAAATGGTGTTTACGTTCGCCAGGCCTTACTCGCAGCCATCGCAGGAGTTAAATAAACTGATGTAATTATCCAGGATAAATATTTCGAAAAATGAATAAAGATCAACGACATCTGAATGTTACAGCCATCGAAAACGGAACTGTAATCGATCATATTCCAGCCAATAATGTCTTCAAAGTTTTGCACATCCTCAACTTGGAAAACAATAAAAACCAGGTTCTTTTTGGAGACAACCTGGATAGTCATAAATACGGCAAGAAAGGCATTATCAAAGTAAGCAACACTTTTTTCGATAAAGGAGAAATTAACAAGATTGCCCTGGTAGCCCCTACGGCTACTTTTATCGAAATCAAAGATTTTAAGGTAATCTCAAAAAAACAGGTTGAAGTACCTGATTACATTCAATATATTGTAAAATGCTTTAACCCGAATTGCATCACCAATGTCGAAAATGTTCCCAGCCTGTTTACTGTGGTTGATAAGGAACAAATGAAACTCCTCTGCCACTATTGCGAAAAAATAACAGTGAAAAACAATATTGTATTCGTGTAAATATTCATACTAATTGTTAATAAACAATCTGTTAGCTAGAAAAAAAAGATTCAATTCAGTTTTTAAAATAATACTAAACCATTATAACAAAGTGAAACAAACAATTCTATTTTTATTACTGGGTATTTGGGGTTCGGCATCTTTTTCCCAATCGGTTAACAAAGACAAGGGTACTTTTAAAACCTACGAACCGGGATATTTCCAAAATTCAATCCTGAAAGGCATCGAAGAATTTGAATCCCAGAAGGTTACTCCAAAACAATCAAAATCTTTCAAAGTCGACCCGTCAACATTCAACATTCCAACATCTAAGGAAGATTTTAAATACTATTGGCATAACGAACCTGTTTCCCAGGGTAATACGAACACTTGCTGGTCGTTTTCAACTACATCCTATTTAGAGTCGGAAATTTACAGGGCTACCGGACAGAAAGTCCGCCTTTCCGAAGTTTACACCGTTTATTACGAATACATTGAACGTGCCGAAAACTGGGTAAAAACCCGTGGTAATATGAATTTCGGCGAAGGTTCCGAGGGCAATGCAGTAACAAAAATATGGAAAAAATATGGAATTGTTCCCCTCGAATCTTACACCGGTCTGAAGCCGGGTCAAACCTTCCACAACCATTCCAAAATGTTTGATGAGCTGAAAAGTTATGCTGATTTTGTTAAG
Organism: uncultured Bacteroidales bacterium; assembly: GCA_903913645.1. Classification (GTDB taxonomy): domain Bacteria; phylum Bacteroidota; class Bacteroidia; order Bacteroidales; family UBA4417; genus UBA4417. Next base: position 10,375 of record CAIWMA010000298.1, read on the forward strand.
AAAAACAATATCTGGGACGAAGCGGCAATCGTTACAAATTTCCGCAGCATTATGGATTATTATATCGGTGAGCCACCTACAAAAGTTACCATTAACGGAAAGAGTATGTCACCCGAAGAGTATATGACTAATGTGCTCAAATTCAATCCGAATGATTATTGTGATGTTCTTTCATACATGCAAAAACCTTACTGGCAAAAGGTAGAATATGAAGTACCTGACAACTGGTGGCACGACGCAGATTATTACAATATTCCGCTTGATGATTTTATGGCTGTGATAAAAAAATCTATTAAAACCGGATATACTCTGGCAATTGGCGGCGATGTGTCCGAAGCCGGATTTCTGGCTCGTGAAGCCAATGCTGCGGTGGTTCCATCATTTGATATTCCTTCATCAGCAATTGATGAAAATGCCCGCCAATTCCGTTTCAGTAACGAAACCACCACCGACGACCATGGAATGCATATAGTCGGTTTCCTCGAAAAAGATGGAGTAACCTGGTTCCTGGTAAAAGATTCCGGTGCAGGAAGCCGTACCGGTGGAATTGAAAACAATAAAAACTTTGGCTATTATTTCTTCCACGAAGATTATGTAAAGCTAAAAATGATGGACTTCATGGTTCATAAAGATATGATGAAGGACCTTCTGCTTAAATTTAAATAGATTTTTAAGTTGTGTACAGGATTTTATAGGAATACATAATATTTTGCGCCCTTTGCGTTACCTTTGCGTCTTCGCGTTAAAAAAAGAAGATGCAAAGGTAATTTCTCGTGCACCAATGAAAATTGCCTGAATATCATTAACTTCCAATAAAAGTAACATTACTCCTTATTCCAATACGTCAATACTATGCCCCAGCAACACTCCCGTATAACACACGAAGCAGAACCAAACGAAGGATATATCCGGAAGCTGATTGCCGAAGGCGAACATCAGCAACTTGATTTCAAATTCGGAATCAACGATTCGCGCAAAATTGCCCGGACTCTTGCCGCTTTTGCCAATACCGACGGAGGAAGGCTGCTGATTGGAGTAAAAGACAACGGTTCCATCGCCGGAGTTCGTACAGAGGAAGAATTCTACATGGTTCAGGCTGCTTCCGAAATGTATACACGACCGGTTGTTCCCTTCGAAGTGAAAGAGTGGACAGTGAACCAAAAGCGTGTTCTGGAAATTATTGTACCTGCAATAAAAGGAACCTTACATTCGGCACCGGTTGAGAAAGAGGATTACCTTATATACATTCGAGTAAAAGATGAA
>CAIWMA010000299.1 GCA_903913645.1 uncultured Bacteroidales bacterium
CCATGGAATTTGAGATTTGGAATTTGTATTTCGGGCCCTGGAATCTTAAATAGATATAATTGATTTTGTTGAACCAAAACCGGGAATGCAAATTTTCATTTGATTCCCGGTTGGCATATTTCCTGGTGTATTGTTAATACTTGCGCTCAGCTTACAGTTTTGCAGCAATAAATTTCTCGAGCTTAACCAGGTCTTCGGCAAATTTACGAATGCCTTCCGAAAGTTTTTCTACAGCCATGGCTTCTTCGTTATGCATCCAGCGGAAAGCGTTCTCGTCGAGGTTAATTTGCTGGATATCCATGTTTTTAGATTTTTCAGGATCCAGTTTTCGCAGTAGTTCGCCCTGGTTATTTTCCAGTTCGGCAAGTAAATTCGGCGAGATAGTCAACAGATCGCATCCTGCCAGTTCGATGATTTCGCCAATATTGCGGAAGCTTGCACCCATAACTTCAGTTTTGTAGCCAAACTTCTTGTAATAGTTGTAGATGTAATTTACTGATAATACTCCCGGATCTTCGATTGAAGGAATGGAATCTACTCCACGGTCTTTTTTATACCAATCGTAAATTCTTCCAACAAAAGGTGAAATAAGCTGAACCTTAGCTTCAGCGCAAGCAATGGCCTGGGCCTTGCTGAAAAGAAGTGTAAGATTGTTATGAATGCCTTCCTTCTCAAGCTCTTCTGCCGCCTTAATACCTTCCCATGTACTTGCCAGCTTAATAAGTATTTTGTTGCGGGAGATTCCGTTGCTTTCGTAAAGACCTATAATTTTGTGTGCTTTGTCCAGACTACCCTGGATATCGAATGAAAGCCTTGCATCCACTTCAGTGGAAACCCTTCTGGGCACAATTTTTAATATTTCCAGACCAAAGTTTACGGCAAGCATATCCATGCTTTCTGACAGTTTTGATTCAAAGGTACTGCCCTTTTTTCTGCCATATTCCACGGCAGCTTCAACCAGGTGAGCATACTCCGGTTTCTGCGAAGCCGCATAGATCAGCGAAGGATTTGTTGTCCCGTCAATGGGCTTAAATTGCACATAACTTTCAAAATCGCCGCTGTCAGCAACTACTTGCGTATATTGCTTTAACTGTTCAAGAAGATTCATTTTACTCTGTTTAAAGGTTAAAACTAGATTGATTTATTGTGTGTTGTTTTTAATACTCCGCTGCCTGAAAAAAGGAGTATTTAGAAGGAACAAAAGATTTTTTTTGTATGGATGTTTAAAAATCATAACAGCAGAACCGGATTTCGAAAAATCCGAAATTATACCGGTAAAAACCTGCTTTTAGAACTCGATATCGTATAATCCTTCGGCGTCGATCTCAAACTGTTTCACCCCTATATCGGTCATAGGATGAGTGATAAGCTGATGAAGCAATTCCGCACTGATGGTAGCTGCATGAGAGCCGGCCATGCTCACACGGTAAATCTGGTCGACCGTTTTAAAGCTGGCTGCCAATACTCTGCCTTTCAATCCATAGGTTTCAATATTCTCAACAATATCGCCCACCACTTCAATTCCGTGTGACGAGATATTATCAAGGCGGTTTACGTATGGAGCTACAAAATCAGCACCTGCCTTCATTGCTACTAAGGCTTGTTGTTGTGTGAAGATGACAGTTGCTGTAACATTGATTCCTGCATCCTTCAGGATACGCATTGCCTTATATCCATTAGCTGTAACGGGTATTTTGGCATAAAAATTATCGCCAAAATCGAAATAGCTGCGGTATTTTTTAGCTTCACGCACCATATCTTCCGTTTCGGACGAAATCATCTGAACATGCACCATCCCGGTACCTACCAATTCCTGTATACCTGCAATAGCTTCAGAAAGTTTGTGCCCGGCGTGACTAAGAATAGTAGGATTAGTAGTAACACCTTCAAGCGGAAAAAATGTGTACAGTTCCCGGAGTTCCTCCAGGCTGGCTGTATCTGCCATGTATATCATAGTTTTTAAATTTAGTAGTTCATAAGTATATGAAGTTGAAAGTTTGACTTTCAACAGAAAATTTTAATTCAACATATTTTGTCCTCCGGTAACAGGAACAGCCTGCCCGGTTTCGTATTCCTGTTCGATGATGTAGTAAACAGCCCGCATCACATCAAGTGGAGTACATCCACGGCCTGCCGGAACCTGAGCTTCGTAGAAGCGTTTCACATCATTTAAATTTTTTGCGCCAGGTACTTTTCCTGCCCGCAGATACTGAACAAATAGTCCGTTTTCAGGATCCGACCAAAGCGGACCATCAAAAAAATTGCCCGGACAAACTGAATTGACCTTTATCCCGGAAGGCATTAATTCCAGGGCGAAAGATTGTGTAAGACCTATCCCGCCGAATTTGCCACCTGCATAGGCAAAGTTGCGGTTACTGCCTTTTAGTCCTGATTTTGAATTGATTTGAATGATATCGGTAAAATAACCCGGCTTATATTTATTCTGGATTTTCATCACTGCCGAAGCATATTTGGCACAGAGGAAATATCCGGAATAGTTCACTTTGGTCATAAGTTCGAAGGTTTCAGGAGTCATTTCTTCCAGGCCACCAGCACGCAATATTCCGGCATTGCTGATTAGTATATCCAGACCTCCGAATTCGCATACAGTTTGGAATACTAAATTTTCAACTGAAGCAGCATTCGATACATCCGCTTTTACAAAAAATGCTTTGTTCTTGCCTTTCCCTCCATTAAGTGATTCTGCAAATTCTTTTCCTTTTTCTTCATTCAGATCGGCGATTACAACATTGGCACCATTTTCCATCAGGTTTTCAACAATGCCTGCACCAAATCCCTGGGCGCCTCCGGTTACAATTGCAATTTTTCGATCCGCACGGCCGGCTGTAGCTCCCATAGAAAGAGCCAGGCGGTATTGTTCAACTTCCCAGGTATCGATAAACTGAACCTGGACAGGAGTCATAGGGCTTTGTCCTCCGAATTTTTCGGAATACAAGCTGACCAGGCAAGTATCGTTCATTACATCTTCGAGGGTCGCTGCGCCAAGGGCATTATCACTGGCCAGAACACAGCCAATACCTTTGATACAAATGATTTTAGGCGTTTTGGGCTGGGTTTTGATATACGTTTCAATTTTTGTAGAAAGCTCATTCAGTAAAGCATCTGTATCACCATTAAACTCAGCATAAAGGAATGATGAATTGCAGTAAACTATGCCATCAGGAATAAAGGGGGATGCAATTTTTTGGTATTCGGCTTCGGAAGAAAGAAATAATTCGTAATAAGAATTATTTACCACTTTAAGCGTTTTCAATCCATTGGCGGACAACATCATCCGGATAGCCGGGATGACTTTTGAAGCAACCGGATCAATGGGTAAGTTTATCAGTTCGGGAATCTTGCCTATAGCTGCAGCAAGTTTATCAATTACCTTATCATAAAGTTTCTGGATTTCGTCAGTGCTGTCGGCAGCTACAAAGATGCCATGATTCTGCAACAGTATTATTTGTGGTTCAATACCTGTCCGTTTGCGGTAAGCATTTACACGGCTCTGAACTTCTTTAAATAAAATATATCCCGGATCGACATAAGGAACGAATACCACTTCGTCGCCAAACAGGATAGTTGTGCGTTTTTCAGCATCTTTCCCACACATAAGCCCGTTTACTTTGGTGCTGTGAGTGTGAACCACAAAACGGAAGGCCATCAAATCGTGCAGGGAAGTTTCTACTGACGGACGCTGTCCTTTTTCAGGATATACACGGGAATTCAGCAAATCTTGTTTGATTTGATTTTCACGTAGCATGGCCTCGTCCGAATACCTTTTTTTAGAAATGGAATCAAGCATTTTCCTATCGAGTTGAGCAAACCCTGACTCATCAATAGTCGCCAGGCTGGAACCGCTGGCTTTAATATAGATATGGTTTTCGTCCTTAAACGAAGTGTTGCCACCACCGGCTATAACAAAGTCTTTTTTCTGTCCGTAAAAACGTGATATTTCGATTAATTCCTGGATTTCGGGTTTCATGATTATTTTTTTAATGTTCAAAGTTCAAGTGTTCAAATGTTCTTGTGTTCAAATGTTCAAACTTGTAAATATGCTTCGCGTTCAAAGATTCGACGGTTTCATGTCATAATTTCCAATGTAAATCCAAACTTGTCTACGTTAAGCCCCCATGGGGTTTGGGGTTACTCGTTAACTCAAATGTTCAAAAGAACTATTTACTGTTTTCCATTTTCTATTTCCCCATTTCCCCATTTTCTATTTTCTTTCAAAATCCCAAATACAAAAGCACCGGCTGAAAAATCCCGTGAGCTATTTTTTTTGCCTTACGAAATGCGAAATCACAGCCTGTCCGAGTTGAACAAATGAATTGTATTCAGTTAACTTTGCACATCTTTTACTATCAAGATACCCTTCGTGATCATTAGCAACAAGGTATTGATGGGCAGCGAGGATACAGGCTCCTTCGAATCCGATTTGTTCCAGATCAGAATCCAGTTCAACGCCTCCACTGCATGAAACTTTTACCGGATCGAGTTGGGGTGTATTGTGCTCAGTTCCGAAGGTGATCAGGAAATTCTTTGCACGGAAGTAAGTTACAAAATCTTTCAGAATCGGATACGTATTTCGTCCGGGAATAAGTTCAACACTATAAATTCCTTTGCTTACAAGAACATCATATAGGGTTTCCTTATCCTTTTCGTAATCGGTAAAATTGCCTTTTGCATCATCGAGCAAAACCGGGTAGCAGGGAATTCCACCGGCGCTGATAATAACTTCTTTTACCTGTTCGAGGCTTAAAAAAGCTTTCGGATCTTCAGGTACAAAAGCTCGCCCTCCGGTTTTCAGGAGATTTCCGCGAATTTCATTTTCCAATCCGGCAACATCGGTTAATCCCGATTTCACTTCTTTCCCGGAGAAGAGCTGCTGATAAAAAGCTTTTTTTTCTACTGCTGAGTCAAATTTTTCATCGATAGCCACACGTAAAGCTTTGGCAATATGACGCTCGCGCAGCATATTCTTAGCGTATTTAGCTTTTAATTCATCAAAAGTAAAGCTGAATCCCGCATTCAGTTCGTTAAGAAAAGCATTCAGTTTTTCCACCATTTCGGTGGTTTGTATATTGCTTTCCGTCTGAACCTGTTTCAGTAAGTCAAGAGTATCATTGCCAATTTTCAACGGCTGAGTCAACCCTTTTCCACTCATATAGGTGCGACCAGGATTAGCCGGATCGTTAACACGAATTCCTTCAGCCTGCAGATCCTTTTGCAACGACATGAATTCGATATTGAACAATGGGAAAATGCGGTATTTCTGAGCCAATTTCACGAATTCAGCATAACCGTCAGTAGTATAAAAGTCGTTGATACCGAGTACGTGGATACCTTCAGATTTAGCCATCCGGAATGCCTGTTCAATTTCAGTAAACGCGCTGAACGAAAACGGGGTATGAAAATGGCCGTTTACTAAAAGTACTTTGTGTTCACCTTTACGCCTGAAGTCTTCCAGCAATGTTTGCCTGTGGGGAAAGCTTTTAAATATGGATTGATCGTTAATCATAATTAGCTATTTGGTTAATTGTGGATGTCAGCATGAAGTGTTGTGTTCCCTGACTTTTAGTATTATGTATTTTTCTGCATACCAGTATGCTTTTCAGAAACTTATGGGATTAAGCGGAACGGCTCAATTTTCTTCAGCCCCAGGTCCAATTTAGTTTCGGTGCCTGTAAATGCCTTATTCCACATAATCATTGCAGCACCTAAGGCTGTGGCATTGTCAATTTCAGATGTAAAAACAGACTTCCAGGGTAACAATGCCGCAAGCAAACGGACAAAGATTTCATTACGTGCAAATCCGCCGGTTACATAAATCGAGCGGGTTACATCGCTTTTAGGAATAACGAGTTGCAACGAATCAAGCCCGATGTAAGTCAGATCGATAATAAGCTGGTGATACGCTTCTTCGTATGATTTAAAATCAGAGAGATCAACAGTTGAATCCACATAATCTGCCGGAATACCGTTTAAGAAAAAAACCCGTTTGTGAAGCAGTTTCTGCACTAAATTCTCGTTTGATTGAACGCTTTTATAATGATCGGCTTTAACCCCGAAATATTCAGCTATCCGCTCTGCATTTACATCGTGGATATGGCCCATAAAAAGACGGGAAGATTTCACCTGTTTCTGCATGGTACTCATATAACACAGGCCATCTTTTTTGAGTTGATCAGCTGTCAGAGGCTCATCGTTATAAGGATTCATAAAAATACACCAGGTTCCTGTGGAAATAAGGATGAAGGGATCCTCACTGCTTATTAAATAAGGCGCCAGGGATGACGAGCTATCGTGAATTCCGATTCCAACCTGTATTTTCTGTCCGTTAATAACAGTTTCCGTAGCTTCATTGTTGGATACAGGAACCGGCAATTGTATATTTTCATCTGCCAGCCATTTATGGTATCTGTGCTTATCGAAATTCCACATTGCTGTATGACAGCCTAAAGAGGTATATTCAGAGCAAATTCGTTTTGAGAAAATATAACTCAGATATTGAGGGAAGTGTAAAACCTGGCTAACATTGGTATAAAGTTCAGGTTTGTGCTTTTTCAGCCATAGTATTTGTAGTCCTGAATTCAGCATCCCTAAGGCAGGAGAGGCTGTGCAGCGGGAGAATTCAGCTTCACCGCTGTATTTCTGATAAAAACCTGCAAGTACTTCAGCGGGCATTGGTTTAAGGTAATTGTAAATTGGTGTAACCCGTTCCCCTTTGGTATCCAGGTAAGCCAACGATGCTCCATAGGTTGCAAAATTTATTGCTCTCAGGTTAAATTCTGATCCTGCCTGAAATTCAGATACTGAATCAATCATCCAGGTTTCAATTTTTGCAATATCATCGCACGAAACACCGTCTTCATCGGTTATTTCAGCAAATTTCTCCTCTGTCTGAAATACAAGTTTAAGCATGGAATCGAAAAGAAGAATCTTCTTATAAGTTTTACCTATGTCGAAAATAGCAATAACATCTTTTTTCATGTATCTGATTTTTAGGGTTCAGCAGGAATTATTTAAATCTGAATTATTTTTATTCGTAAAAGCAGGAGCCAGGAACTTCCTTTATTCAAAATCAATCATTGCTTTCATCACCCCATCCTGGTAATCAGCAACGAGTTCAAAAGCTTTTTGCGTATCCTCAAAACTGAACCTGTGAGTTGGCATCAAACTGACATCAACCAATCCTTCCGACATTAATTCCAAAGCAGTTTCTACACAATCAACCTGCCTTCTTACATTGGTTATTGTAATTTCTTTACGCCTGAGTGTATCTACATCGAACGACCATCTGCTGAATTCCGGAATTCCAATGATCATAAGTTTTCCACCTGGTTTAAGTAGTTCAATAGCCTGGTCAATTGCTTCCTGTTTACCGCAACATTCGAAAACCACATCCATAAGGAGTGGCTCTTTTTCTTTTATTGAAGTTACAATATCTTCATTATCCGGATTGCCGGTCCAGCTTGCACCGCATTTATCTGCAATTTCAAGCCGCTTATTTATTTTATCTGTTACATATACTTTTTCAGCTCCCTGTGCCAGAACCGGCACGAGCACACTCATGCCGATAGGTCCAAAACCCAGTATTCCAATTTTTGTTCCTTTCATCGGAATGGACTGCTTTACTGCATAAACTCCTATGGCTAAGGGTTCTGAAATAGCTGCCTGGTCATAGCTGAGTTTATCCGATATAGGTATGCAACTTGATTCAGGCATTACGATGAGTTCACTCAGGCATCCTTCAGCCTGCCCCGGGCAACCCAGGAATTTTAATTTCCTGCAGGTATGTTCGCGACCTGCAAGGCACTGATCGCATTTGCCACATGGCATAGCAGGTTCAATTGCAATACGCTGGCCTGCTTTAATGTGCCTTACTGCTTTTCCAACAGCAACAACTAGTCCGGCACCTTCGTGTCCGAGTGTGAAAGGGAATTGTACTACCTGGCTTCCGATTTTCCCATGTTTATAGTAATGAACATCGGAACCGCAAACGCCAATAGTCTTCATTTTTATCATTACATCCGTATCATTAGTGATCACTGGATCTGGTATTTCAACCATCCTGATCTGCTGTAGACCTGTGAGCTGCATTGCTTTCATATCAGTAGCATTCTTTCGGGTTTCTCAAAGATAAACTTAAAATTTCGGTTACCACATTAAGCAATCTTCAGGTGCAGTAGTGAGGTTGCCTGTTTTCCAGTCGGCTAATAAGAACTCCTCAGCGGCGAAACTTCCTGTTATGGCCAGGACTTTGCAGCCGGCGGCTTTTCCTGCCTTCTCACCGCTGATTGCATCTTCAACAACCAGGCGGTTTTCCGGTTTTACCTTTAAACGCTTTGCAGCTTCAAGATAGATATCAGGGAATGGCTTTTTCCTTTCCACTTCGAGTCCGTTTACTGTGGCATCGAAAGTTGAAACCGGAATCCCGATTTCGCGCAGATTACATAGCATTTTAATTTCATCGGCACTGGTGGCAACAGCAATTTTCAGGTTTTTATCTTTACACTTCTTTATGAACTCTAACACTCCGGGAAGTGGTTCGAGTTTTCCCCTGGTAATATTCTGGTAGATTTCGTACGTTCTTTTCTTGTCCTTTTCAACATCAAACGGGAAACCGTATTTTTCAGCTACTCCACCCAGAAACCTGTTTTCGCCCATTCCTGTAAAAGGCTTAAAGTCTTCTTTATTAACTACAAGCCCTTTTTCGGCAAACATCAATATGGATGCTTTAGTAATAAATTCTTCCGAATCTACCAATACCCCATCCATATCGAATAATACCGCCTCTATCATTTTTCAATCCAAGGTTATGTGTTTAAATCCTGGCTTTGCCAGGGAAGAAAACTATTAAATTCCTTTTTTATTCCTCATTTTGATACTTGCATCCCCAAAGTCGGTACCCGAAATATGACCTTTTAAAGGTACAATTTTCTGGTCAATGGCGTCTAATATCCATTCAGCCTGCGGGAAAAAGTGATCTTCCAGTTCATGTGCCGGTACGATCCAGTTTCTTGAGCCGACAACTACCGGTGGAGCATCAAGATCATCGAAAGCCAGTTCGGAAATAGTATGCGCCATTTCTTTCAGGAATGATCCCCTGGAGTTGGCATCGCTGGTGAGAACGATACGGCCGGTCTTTTTAACCGATTCAATTACTATATCGTAGTTAAACGGAACAAGGCTCCGTGCATCGATTACCTCTGCCGTCATTCCATATTTTTCTTTGAGGATATCAGCAGCTTCGAGGGCCCTGTATAGTGTAGCCCCGATTGAAAGAATTGTAATGTCATCACCTTTGCGTTTGATATCAGGCTCGCCGAAAGGAATTTCGTAGTAGCCTTC